>CAZRDS010000001.1:0-15756 GCA_964598895.1 uncultured Gammaproteobacteria bacterium
CCAGGGGAAGTTCGCGAACTCGGGATGCGAGCCATGAACGATAAAGAACGTGGCTTGGGAGAAAAAGATGTACAACTCCCAGATGACGTGATCGAAGGCATTATCGTGGTGGCCGATGGAGATGGGCGTACTGCGTTAAATACCTTGGAATATCTCATTCAAGCCTCTTCGGCCGTGCAAAACCCTGAAACAAAAACGTGGAAGCTGACACCGACCTTGAAAGATTTACAGTCGCTTCTTCAGCGAACGCATGTTCTCTACGATAAAACGGGTGAAGAACATTATAATATCATTTCCGCGCTCCATAAATCGTTGCGTGGGTCAGATGTGAATGCGAGCCTTTATTGGCTTGGGCGGATGCTTGAGAGCGGCGATGAGCCACTCTATGTCGCACGGAGACTCGTCCGCTTCGCTTCGGAAGATATCGGACTCGCGGATCCACAAGCGCTCACCCAAGCGATCGCTGGCTATCAAGCCGCACACTTCTTGGGGATGCCTGAGTGCAACGTCCACTTGGCTCAAGTCACGACCTATCTCGCGCAAGCACCAAAGTCGAACGCGCTCTATGAAGCCTACCACGCCGTCCAAGAAGATATTCGCACACTCCCCAACGAACCGGTACCGCTCCACATTCGAAACGCCTCTACCAAACTCATGAAGGAGCTTGACTACGGAAAGGGGTACAAATACAACCCCGCGTTTCGCGAACCGGTTGATCAAACCTATCTGCCAGACAAGCTCAAAGGACGCGTCTACTTTAAATTTCAGGAACAGCCGGCAAAGTCCCCAAATTCAACTCCTGATGAAAATGGATCTGGCTTACAAAGTCCGGCGCGTGGCTAACCAAGATCATCGTCCCTTCGTAGGCCTCCAACGCCTTTGCAATCACCGGAATATGACGGAAGTTGATGTGGTTGGTTGGCTCATCCAAGATCAGTAACCCTGGACCTTGCAGCATGAAGCGCGCAAAACACAACAAACCTTTTTGCCCTTCCGACAACGAGCCGACTTTTGTCCGAAGGTCGTCTGAGGTCAGTAAGAAATGGGCGGCAGTAGCACGAAGCTTTTCATTCGACTCAATCTCCATCACTTCTGCGAGGGAGTCATAGGCTGTTGAATCGAAATTCAAGCCAGAAAAATCTTGGCGGTAATATCCAACCTTCACCCCAGGTGCGATCACCGTTCCTGGGTCTTCTCCTGCAGCGAGCGAGCGAAGCAGAGTACTCTTTCCAATGCCATTCGGCCCCGTGATAATCAGGCGTTTGCCACGACGAAGTTGGATTTCAATATTCGCGCGATACGGCGCGTGATCCTTGATCACCTTTACCGATTTGATGGTGACGATCGCTTCGGCGAACTCCTGTGCGGGGATGATGAAGTCTTTGATCGTTTTGTCGTCACGACGTACATCGACCATGTCTTCTTCCGCTTCGGACACTTGTTCACGCAACTTACTTGCCAGTTTGCGCATTTTTCCTCCTTTATTAGCAAAGAAGTTGATCTTGTCTTTACGATCTTGAATATCTTTCAATAAACGAGCGTTTTGCATGCGTTCGCGTTCCAAGCGAGCAGCGATTTCCTCGACCACGTTGTAATAGTTCCCTACATAAGCGTCGACTTTTCCGGTAAACACATCCAAGTGCAGCACGCCTTCTGTGAAAGCATTTAAAAAGTCAGCATCGTGAGAAATCACGAGCACCGTCTTCGGATACATCATGAGGAAGCCCGTCAGGTGCTCGATCCCCTCTTTGTCGAGGTTGTTGGTTGGCTCATCCAATAAAAGAATATCTGGATTCTGGATGAGCGCGTAAGCCAAGAGCAAGCGAGCTTGCTGACCCCCAGAGAACTCATTCAATTTCTTCTCGAGAGGCGCTTGCAGGTTTACAACCTCCAAGACCTCTTTAATGCGACGGTCCAGATCATAAATCGTCTCTTCTCCAAAGGCGTGCTGGAAATACTCGGACACCGTCTCCCCCATGCGTTCGCGAGGAATGACTTGCAAGCCGGTCGCGATGGTCGAGCCCTTCTGGATATGAATCGCTCCATCGAGCGGTTTCACGGCCCCCGTAAGGAGCTTGAAGATCGTGCTTTTGCCTGCCCCGTTCTGACCCATGACGGTCATTTTGGCGTTTTCGCGGACAGAAAAGTTCGCCTCTTCTAAAAGGAGGTTATCTTCCTCGTAGCCGTACGAGACATTACTGAAGCGGATGATGACGTTTCCGTGGTCCATATGCGCCCGAGTCTAGCGGAAAACGCCAAAAGAAGCGAGGGCGGGACGCCGGCTCCGACTATCGGCTAAAGAGGGCGTGGTAGTTTTCGTTCAAGCAGTCCAAAATCTGCATCTCTTCGGGGGGAATCGTAAAATCAAAGATCTGGCTATTCTCAAACATTCGCTGCTTGCGTTGTGACTTGGGCAAAATAACGACCCTGTGCTGGATCGCCCAGCGAAGGAGGATCTGAGCTTCTGTCTTCCCCAAGCGTTTTGCAAGGTCCTGAAGAGCGGGATGATCAAGCTTTTTCCCACGCGTGAGCGGGCTGTAGGCTTCGAGTTGAACACCCTGTGTTTGGCAAAATTCCAGCAGTTCCTTTTTATAGCTAAAGGGGCTGAACTCAACCTGGTTCACCGCAGGAGGGACGTCTGCCTTCTTGAGCAAGGTCTGCAACTGACCAACGGAATAATTACTGACTCCAATCGCACGAATACGTTTAGCCTTATAGAGACGTTCAAGCCCTTTCCAGGCGTGCTCTTTTCCAATCGGCGAAGGCCAGTGGAGGAGATACAAATCAACGTAGTCTAACCCTAAGAGTCTGCAGCTTTTTTCAAAGGCTTTCTCAGGCTGAAAGAACTGGGTCGGCCACAGCTTGGTTGTGACGAATAGTTCCGCTCGAGGAATGCCACTCTTCCGGATCGCCCTCCCCACATCGGCCTCATTTCCGTAGAACGAAGCCGTATCGATATGCCGGTACCCAAGTTCAAGCGCGGAGAGAACCGCCTGTTCTGTGGCTTCTCCTGCTGGGATCTGGTAGACCCCAAACCCAAGCAGAGGAATCTCTACTCCGTTATTCAACATCTGTGAGTTATTCATGGGAGGCGCATGAGGAGCTAGGAGCCTAAACGACAGACTCGTTTTTCGCTACGTTCGTGAACCAGTGCTGCGATAGCAGATGGCAAGATACTCGCAATATCTACCTCTTGAAAAAGCCCTTCTTTATTCGCCGGCCTTAATAATATAACGCTGTCTCCTTGTTCGAGCGCCATAGGAATACCCGCTTCACGACATACGGCTCGTAAGTCATTACTTGGATTCATAGCAATCGGATAGTCTACCCGCTTTAACATCCCCGCATCATCCATCGAATCCCCAATGGCAATGGAGCCTTCCCACGTACACCCATGCTTCTCAACGAATCGTTCAAGGACCGCCGCTTTGTTTTTATAATGATGGATCCATTCATCCATCTTCCCTGTGAGATGACCATCCTCCGTCACGCGAAACTCGGTTCCAACACAATCATCAAATCCCCAATCCTTCGCAAAGGGTTCCACAATCTGTTTAGGAGAGCCGCTGATCGCCACCGCAAGATAACCTTCTTTCTTGGCCGCCTCTAACAGCAAACGCGAGAACAAATAGGTGTTCGAGCGATGCTCCCCCAAGAGCTCCTCCGCTACTTCACGCATCAAGACTTCCGGAATACCATCTAATGCCTCGAGCGTTACAAACTGATCGATCATGGCATAGGCATAATCCCGTCGTAGCCCCTGTCGAACTTCAAACTTATGCGCCTCGACAGCAGCATGTTCTCCCACATCTCTTGGAATAATTCCTCGCTCGATCAAACGCTGCAGCAATAAAACCGCGAGACTTCCTCGATGCAACGTGAAATCTAGATCAAACGCGATAATAGGACGTTGGTTCATGCGGGTTTTTGAAAGTGAACGTGATTGGATGATGATAGCAAAAAAGAGCCCTCCGGGAAGGAGGGCTCTTTTGGACTACTCTTTTTTGTCTGCGGTGGCTTCGACGACTGGCTCATCTGCCGCATCGAGAGAGGCACCGTCGATTTCTTCTTCGTCTTCGTAGATATCGTCACCTTCTTCCTCGTCCTCATCTTCACCGATTCCAATCGCTTCGATAATGAGATCGAGCTTTGCGTTCAACAGTTTGAACTGTTCGTTGAGCTTGTGCATTGAGACATCGGAAGCAGCTGCGCTCTTTGCGCCTACTTCTGACTGGCCAAAACAAGCGCGGCAGTAAACTGGCTTTTCTCCGTTTGGTCGGAAAGGGACCTCACATTCGCTGTGGCACTTCGCACATTCTGCCTTGAACATGCGTTTTTCTGGAAAGCCGCCATCGCGTGAGTCACGGCTGTTAAAGCTGTCGTGTGAGCGTTCTCCGCCAAAACGATCTCCGCCACGGTCACCCCCAAAGGAAGGACGATCGTAGGAACGTGGGGCGGAATCATCTTTTTTGAAACAATTGCTGCAGTAGATAGGCTTGCTTCCATTTGGGACGAAAGGCACTTGGCACGCATTACCACAGCTCGCACAAGTCGCGTTGTGCATTTCACGATCGCCACCAGATGAGCGTCCCCCTCCAAAACCACCGGAACGGCCTCCACCAAACCCACCAGAACGGCGGTCGCCACGATCCCCTCCACGGAAACCACCACCTTGGCCTCCACGTTCCCAAGGCTTTCCACCTCCAAAACTCGATCCACCACCAGATGATGGGCGGTGACCAGAAGATCCATTGAAACTCATACTTTGATAGGGGCGCTTAATCATAGGGAAAATTGGGAGGAAGGGGGTGGATGAATTGGCGGATACTACCTTATCTTAGAGAAATAATCAAGAGGAGTGGCACATCGGGGACGATGCGCTAAGATAGGCCCATGGACACCCTCGCTTACGCCACCCTTCGCACAGAACTCGAAGAACTCGCCCATTTGAACTCGACCCTCGCACTCTTGCAGTGGGATCAAGAGATCCATATGCCGGAAAAGGGAGGAACAGCTCGAGCAAAACTCCTTAGCTACCTGAGCGTCTTGGCTCATAAAAAAATCCTAGCCCTAGATACCAAGAAGCAGCTTCGCGGATTGCTGCGGGATACCAAAACCCGCCCAAATAAACCTGAGTCTGTCATCATTCGCGAAACATGGCGGATGTATGACCGAGAGCGGAAGCTTCCGAACGCGTTTATCCAGGAGCTCGCGGAGCTGACGTCCCACGCACAAACCATCTGGGCGGATGCACGAGCCAAGTCTGATTTTTCGCTGTTCCAACCCAGTTTGAAGCGCCTCGTGGAGCTCAAACGCCAGGAAGCGGAGTACGTTGGATATAAAGACTCGCCGTATGACGCACTTCTGGATGCGCATGAACCTGGGCTTACCAGCGCCTCTGTATCGGAAGTATTCAATGAGCTCCGTGATTTCTTGAAGCCATTTGTACGAAGCCTCGAGCGTTCTTCACAGGTTTTTCCCAGCGAGAAGATCCTCCATGGCACATTCCCGATTGCAGACCAACAGAAGTTCAACCAGTGGGTTGCGGAAAAAATGGGCTTTGATTTTGACGCAGGCCGTCTCGACCAAAGCACGCATCCGTTCACGACCGGTTTTCATCCAGAAGATGTACGTATTACGACACGCTACCGAGAGCATGATCTTTTCTATTCTCTCGGCAGCACCATTCATGAGGCTGGTCACGCCCTTTACGAGCAAGGACTGCCCGTAAAACACTACGGAACCCCACTCGCTGAAAGCATCTCCTACGGAATCCATGAGTCTCAGTCTCGTATTTGGGAGAATAACGTAGGTAAAAGCAAGGCGTTTTGGACCTCGCTCTACCCGAAGCTTCAAAAACAGTTCCCGAAACCGTTCGCGAAGATCCCGCTCGAAACGGTCTATCGTATCATGAACCGTGTGAAACCCTCACTCATTCGTACTGAAGCGGATGAAGTCACATACAATCTTCACATTATTCTGCGCTATGAGATCGAACGTGAACTCATTGAAGGAACGTTGAAGGTGAAAGACCTCCCAGAGATCTGGAACGCGAAAATAAAAAAATATCTTGGCCTCAAGGTCCCGAACGATCGTGAAGGCGTTCTTCAAGACGTGCATTGGTCCGGCGGATCGTTTGGCTATTTCCCTACGTATACGCTCGGCAATTTGTACGCCGCCCAATTCTACCAAACCGCGCACAAAAAACTCCCACGACTTGAAGCGGACTTGAAGAAAGGAAATTTTGCCCCGTTCCGTGAATGGCTACGGACGAACATTCATGCCCATGGAAAGACCTATTCGAGCGACGCGCTTGTAAAAGAAGTGTGCGGTGAACCGCTCCAAGCGAAGTACTTCATCCAGTACCTCAAAGAAAAGTATCTCGACCTCTACAAACTGAGCTCCTAGCGAGAATACAAAACAACAGCCTCGCAGCTGTTGTTTTGTATTCCTACCGAGGAAGATCACGGTCTGTTTCTGGAAGATCTGGAATATAAGTTCGAATAGCGGCTGAAATTCTATTCCAATCAGGTGTATCTATCTTCCCACCTCTGTAGCGCTCTGCATGTTCTGGGGTTGCTGCGATATGCTCTGCAGCAGCTTGTGTCATCCCGTAAACAGTATGCCCATAGATTACCTCTTTGCATCCCGGAAACCCAACAATATGTTCACACGTTTCCCAATATGGTTCACGAGCCATAAATATTCTATAGAAGAGTAAAACTTACCTGCTCAGTCTAATTCAGACGAAGGTCGTCGTCTATCTAAACGAGCGTTCGTTTTTTTGAAGGGGTTTGGCAGCGCGGATCAATCTGAGTACGCCAACGCCAATGTAATTCGACATTTCCATTCCAGAGCCCAAGACAGGCGGCGCTCTCAGGAGCTCCTTCATGCGGTGACTGAGCCAGGTCTAGATAACGCTCACGGATAAGACCTGGCTGCTGTGCCAAGAGACATAAACCTTCTATAAGTGTGAGGCCTTGCTGCTCCGAGGTGAATGCAGCTTCCGTAGCTACGACGCTTTTCCCTGATGATGCGTCTCCTGAGCTGCAACGGATCCAATAGGGCGCACGCGTTTCTTGCCAACAAGACATTGTAGATGTAACAGCGTTCCCCTTAGGGGTGATTCGAAGGAGCGCACACAGCTTCGCCGGAGAAATACGCGCATCCACCAAAACGAGCGTTGGGAACCGTGCATCATCCTCTCTTAACGCTGATGGAATCAGAGGGAGACTCTTCAGGTAGTCTTCAAAACTGGTTGCACCAATCGTCGAACCAACACCTGCTCGCCACAAGACACGTGCTTGCGTTGTTCGTGGATCAGAAATGAGTTCTTGCACACCTCCAGCACGAACCTCATCAATCAAGGCTCGCACGTGCAAACCGAGGCCCGTTTTCCCGTCTTTCTGACGCGACAAATCAAGCTGGATCAATTCAGATACCAGCGCCGTATCCAAATTTGTGGATGCTGTAGCTTCAGATGAAGATGTTACTTGGGTGGGCGTCTGCTTACTTGAAGGTAGAAGCATCGACACAAAGAAACCCAAGATCGCGAAGAGCGCTCCGTAAAAGAGGGATTCTTTGTTGGCCGTGACGGTTGCTTCATGGCCGATGCGTGTGAGCTCTTCCGTGACTACGCGTGGAACCTGGCCCTGTATCTGTGCTCCGCCACCGAATTCCACATTGGACGTTTGAGTGAGCATCGCCTGAGAGATACCCGGCTTCATGGCCGTTGGAATCACCCGGCTTTCCATCACACCTTGCAAGAGCCTTGCTCCCAAGGTTCCGATCAGAATCGTTCCGATAATGGCAGAACCGAGAGTCGAACCGACTTGGCGTAATGTATTATTTACCCCAGAGGCTTCCCCTGCTTGCTCAATCGGAACTGCCGATAAGGTAAGGTTGTTGATTTGCGACATAACCAAACCCATTCCGATGCCGAATAACGCAAGTCCGGGGATCAGAGCTGTCGCGGTTGTGTCGATGCTGAGGGTATACCGCAGTACTAGGTAGGCAACGACGTTGATCAACAACCCAATATTAATCAGGAGTTTTCCCGAGATCTTTTTACTCAAGACCGCCGAGAGTGGTGCAACAATAATCAGTGCAAGCGACATCGGCAGGAGCGCCAACCCAGTATGATAGGCATCGAACCCACGAACCGACTGTAAGAAGACGGGTAACGCAAAGATCAAGCCAGTCTGGCCCAGCGACATCACAGCTGTTGTGGCGACGCCTGCTGTAAAACGACGATTCTTGAATAGGCCAATAGAAACGAGTGGCGTATGCCCAAGACGTTCACGGCGCTGCTCCCAAAATGCAAAAATGATGAGAATCACCAGCCCAAGCAAGATACAGGCTGGGACGATCGAGAGACTTCCTGGGAGCGTGAGTGCCTGGCTTCCGAAGAAAAAAACTGCCTTCGCCTTCCACCAGCCATAGGTGGACGCTTCGATAATTCCGAATACTAAGGACAATAATCCTGAAGCCGAGAGTAAAACGCCCACCCAGTCGAGTTCTTTCTTTTCTTTGGTATCACGTGATTCTGGGATAATAATCGAGCCAATCAATAAGGCGACGACGACAACCAAGTTGATACGAAACCCCCAGCGCCAGTTATAATTCGTTGTGAGATACCCACCCAAAATGGGACCCAGGGCTGCGGCAGCCCCTGCGATCCCACCCCACACCCCGAACGCAATCGCTCGCTCACGTCCTTGGAAATTCACAACCAGAAGTGAAGCAGTCGCCGGCATCATAAGAGCGGCACCAATTACTTCAATAATCGCTTCCCCCGCGATCAACATCCCGACATTCGTACTGATGGAGGCAAGAAACGAACCGATCGCAAACAACATAGCACCGACCACGAACATACGCTTGCGCCCAAACAAGTCTCCCAAACGGCCACCTGTAATCGTGAGCGCGCCGAGCGTCAGTGAGTAGGCGGTGATCACCCATTGTAATTTTTGAATGTCGGTATGCAAATCACGAATAATCGAAGACAGAGCAACGTTTAAAATCGTCGTATCCAAAATGATGATCGCAAGGGCGAGCGAGAGGACGACGAGCATCCCCCATTTACGGAAGGGAGAGCGTGAACGTGTTACGACTGGTTCGGGAGTGGGAGATGGGATGAAGGTCACAGAGGCCATAGAGTTAGGTGCGGTCTTGAATATGGGTAGAGATTGTCCTGAGAATACGCGCGAAGGTTTTGCGGTCTGTCGGTGAGAGGGCTTCAAGCGCTTGTTCCGCAATCGTTTGCTTTCGCCGTATCAGCGCCTCAATCTTCTTGGCTGCAGGGCGTTTCAATGATAGCCGGACAACTCGTCGATCTTCCGGATCACGCAGACGTGTGAGCCAGCCTTTTCGGCAGAGTCGATTCACAAGAGCGTTCACCGAGGCTTTTGTAATAGCGAATTCTGCCGTAAGTTCCCCCATTGAGACCTTTGGATGCTCATAAATGAACCCCATGGTGCGCAATTGAAGGATTGTCAGCTCTTGTAGATCCGAAGCAGGAGCAGGCCCCAAACGGCGATGCATGGCTTGATGCAGGTTTTGCAAAAGCTTGGCAATTTCACGCGAATCAGAGGGGATCATAGCGATTAGTTAGACAGTCTAACTTATCTATGGAACGCATTTTTGTCAACCAAACGGGGATATTCCTCTTGTTCAGCCCGCACGCACTCGATACACTTTCCAGACTATGAAAGACCGCTCATTTGATGCTCCACCCTCTGTTTCGCAACCACCCGTAGCAACGCCAGAAAAACAGGTTCAACCAGAAACTGTGGAGTCGACTCGTGAAAAGATAGAGCTCATCAGGGCATCAATCGCGGAACTAGGAATTGAGCTCATACGACGAAATGAGACCTATCCTTTTAAGGCTATTTCTGAAGCCGCACTCACCACCATGCGCGAGGATGAAGAGGCGGGCTACCTGCCAGATGGAGCATTGTCGGCCGATCAGCTCATTGAAGCATTCACCGGGAAAGAGTTTCGGCTCGATATGGGCAGTGACGCGCGTTTTCTGAGTGTGTGCGCCGTTCCTGCAGCGCTCGAAGCCGTCCTCCCAGAAGATGATCTCGATGAAACGGCGAGAAAAAATCAGATCCTCTTCGCCCATAGTGTTTTCATTCGTGATCTTGATATTGATGAACAGACCCATCCTGAGCTCGCGCTTTTTGCAACACTTCAACGCACCTACAAAGCGCTTCAAGAGCGTTTAAAGATTCTTGAGAGGGCAGCGAAGGGGAAATAAATACCGCTTCAATATATAAAAAATCCCTCACCAACGTGAGGGATTTTTTATTCTGGCTATTTCCCTGCTGTAGGGATGATGCGTAAGCCTTCGTCTGTTTCGATTTCGTGGAGAATTTTCTGTTGGCTCTCTTCAGGATGTGCTCCCGGAGGAATCGTGACCGACCCGCGCGCTTGCCTCATTTTCCAGGCGCCTCCAACGCGATGGAACCGTATGATTTCTATCGTGAGAAAAGCGGGATCTTGCGGATCCGAAAGAAAATAATATCCTGCGAACTCCCCCTCTGTTCGAACATCCACAAAGCGCGTTTGAGCCAGATCCGGAAAGAGCATCTCTTTCAGAGACTGTTTCATCTCGGAATTAGACCAGTTTGTTTCTAGTTTCGCTCGCATTTCGGCAGATACTTCTGCCGCATCGAGAAGCGAGAGGTAGGTATCTGGCTTCGGTTCATCGAAGGAGGAACGGATGGCAGTGTAGACGGCTTCGAGGGGCTCCCGAAGAGCTTCAGCAGACATAAAGGAAGGACCTCAACGGACCGGTTATTTCTTCGCTGCCTGCAGCTTGTGAAACGACGTGTACGAAACCACCAAGATGCCGATGAAAATCAAAGGTAGCAGAAGCATCGAGTTCATCCCATTCACTGCCCACAAACTTACGAGTGCCGCAATAAAGTCGATTGCAAATCCAACATAGGCCCATTCTTTGAAGCGAGCTGGGACCGCTGGAATAACCAACACGAGCGCACCGACCACTTTAAAAACAGTCAACATCACACCAAAGTAGTCCGGGTACCCCAGGCTTCGAATCCCCTGCTTTGCCATTTCGCTTTGTGAAGTCAACGCAGGCATAACCCCTTCAAACAGGAAGATGATACCAGTGGTCACCCAGTAGAGAATCTTATCTTTTTTCATACGAAATACAGAGAGAAGAGTAAAGGAATCAGAGGAATAATAGGATAAATAGGCTCAAGTAACAAATCCAGCTCCTTCCAACGAGTCATAGGACTTGATTTATATTGAAATATTGCTATACTCTGCCCTCGTTCTTTCCGCATCACACAACTCTGAAGAGATAAGGAGGATTCGTGGTCACAAAAGAAGACCAGTTGGCCGAGGAACACGCACGATGCGTGTTCAAAACGCTCCGGTTGCCAGCCCCAGATGGATCATTCGGTGAACTCCTCAACGAGACTTGGGAAGTCGCCAGTCTTCTCGGAAGAGGGGGTGAAGCAACGGTGCTCCGCCTCATCCCCCTCCCATCTGAGGACGTGACGCGCAAACCCGTCGCGTTGAAAGTCCTAAACGAGAAGATGAGCGGATGGCCGCGCTCTCGCCAAAGACTACGACGAGAGGTGGAGCACCTCCGATCTTGCGCAGGTCCTCACGTCGTCCGTGTTGAGAGCCTTGCGTCGAACGTGATTGATGAGCCGGGGCTTCTGCTCGAGCTCATCAATCCCGACGGGAAAACCCTTAAAGAAAGGGGCGTCGACAACGCGCGGTGTATCGACCTCTCGCGAAAAGTTGAGTGGTTCGAGATGTGCGTGGATGCGGTTGGGAACCTGCACCGTATGGGTGTCGCTCACCGCGATCTGAAGAACACCAACTTCTGCGTGACGGCTGACGGGCGCACGGTCAAGCTGATCGACCTGACGATGAGCGCTCCCGCAAATAGCGACGAGGCGGGGACACTCTGTGGAACAGAGCACTACTGGCCGCCAGATCGCAATAACGATGCGGTCAGCCCGCTGCAGGTCGATCTCTTCGCGCTCAGTCTGATCTTCGCGGAGATGCTGCTCGGACGCGTGCATGACGTCCCTATCGTGAGAGGGATAGGGGTCCCTGCGCTCGACCACTCGCTCAGGTGGACGCTTGAAAAAGCCGTCTGGCGCATGCACGGCGATCTGGGCCAGCTCTCACTTCCAAAATCCCTCGTCGCCTTCGCGCGCAAGGGAACCATGCCGAACCAAGCAGACCGCTACCAGACGATTGAGCAGCTTAAAGCCGCTCTCGACTGGGCCACGATCGATCTGTGACCCGCCGCTCATTCCTGCATGCCTCTCCTGTCAGGCCAGTCAAGACAGGAACCCCCTTTAGCGCATCACTCGTGGTGAAATAAAGTCGGTTCTTCCAACACTACATCTTGTGTCTCAATAACTCTTTTACCACTACCTGTTGTGGATAAGGGATTTTTTACGCATGGTTCTCATGCCTTTACCAGAAGCCTCTTCAAGACTACCCTTGAGTGACAGTCTATGCCGAGCTGCCTCACCGAGTATCGCTGCACTTCGTGCCATAAGCTGTTCTTCAAAGGATTGTTGGTGGAAGGCTCGATCGAGATCAAGTGCAAACACTGCCATGAGCTCAACACGATCCACGCCAGTCAATTCAATGAGCTGCTCTGCCTGATCAAGCCGTGCCCCAACCGCGTGAGCTGGGATTCAAAAAAAGAATCTCCGTAAAAGTCCGCCGCCCCCCCCCACAGAAGCTCCCGAAGCTCACTCCCGTGAGTTTTTATTTTTGTTCATTTTCTTCGTCTATGCCGACCGCCTCAGTCACGCTTCCACAGATCTTGAAGCGTAATGGTTCACAGGTTCCGTTTGATAAAGAGCGTATCTACCAAGCGATTCGTAAAGCTGGGGAGGCCACAGAAGAGCTGGGAATTCCGGAAGCACGTAGATTAACAGAAACCATTCTTCTCTACATCGGGAAGATCGCGAAGACGCGCCAGGAATTATCGGTTGAAGAAATTCAGGACATGGTGGAGTTCACTCTCATGACATCGGGGTATTTTAAGACCGCCAAAAGCTACATCGTCTATCGAGAAAAGCGAAACCAGGTACGTGACACCACGAATATTGTGGTTGACGTCAATAAAACCATTACCGAATATCTTCACCAGACAGACTGGCGCGTCAATGAAAATGCCAACCAAGGCTACTCACTCGGAGGAATGATTTTAAATACCTCCGGGAAAATTACTGCCAACTATTGGCTGAGCTCCATCTATCCGAAGGAAGTCCGTGAGGCTCATACCGAAGGTGATTTTCATTTGCATGATCTTGGGATGTTCTCTGGATACTGCGCGGGTTGGAGCTTGCGACAGCTCCTTGAAGAAGGATTCAACGGAGTTGCGGGAAAAGTAGAATCAGACCCGGCCAAACATTTTGAAACGGCGCTAGGCCAGATGGTGAACTTTTTGGGAACGCTCCAAAACGAATGGGCCGGTGCACAAGCGTTTTCCTCATTCGACCCGATGCTCGCGCCCTACGCCAAGCGCGACCGGCTTTCGTATGAGCAAATCTACCAAGGGGTGCAGCAATTCGTCTTCAACTTAAATGTACCGTCGCGTTGGGGTATGCAAACACCCTTCACAAACATCACCTTGGACTGGGTTGCGCCGGATGATTTGAAAGAGAAGCATCCGGTGATTGCGGGTGAAGAACAGACCTTTACCTATGCCGAGTGCCAAACTGAAATGGATCAAATCAATCGTGCATTTATCGAAGTCATGACCAAGGGCGATCGCAAAGGGCGTATCTTCACGTTTCCGATTCCGACCTACAACATCACGAAAGACTTCCAGTGGGATACAGAAAACGCAAAACTCCTGTTTGAGATGACGGCCAAGTATGGCATCCCCTACTTCCAGAACTTCATGAATTCGTCACTCAACCCTAGTGATGTGCGCAGTATGTGTTGCCGTTTGCAGCTCGACCTACGCGTCTTGCGCGCGCGTGGCGGCGGACTCTTTGGCTCAGCGGAGATGACGGGGAGCGTTGGAGTCGTCACGATCAATCTACCGCGCATCGCCTACCTCGCCAAAACGAAAGCCAACTTCTTTGAACGCCTCGAAAAACTCATGGACGCGGCTAAAACATCGCTTGAGATCAAACGTAAGGTTGTGCAAGACAATATCGATCGTGGTCTCCTGCCTTACACGAAGCGCTATCTCCCATCTCTCCGCAATCATTTTGCAACGATCGGGTTGAATGGAATGAATGAGGCTTGTTTAAACCTGTTAGGAGTCGATCTTGGGACGACGGAAGGCACGGCGTTTGCCCAGGAAGTTCTGGAATACATGCGTGACCGGCTCGTGGTCTACCAGGAAGAAACCGGTAACCTCTACAACCTTGAAGCGACACCGGCAGAAGGAGTGACCTATCGTTTTGCGAAGGAAGACCAGGCGCGCTACCCAGGGATCATTCAAGCTGGGACTCCTGATGCGCCGTATTACACCAATTCTACCCATCTCCCCGTTAGCTACACCGACGATCCCCTCGCCGCACTCGATCACCAGGATGCGCTCCAAACAAAGTACACCGGCGGGACGGTCCTCCATCTTTTCCTTGGCGAACGCGTGCGTGACTGGAAAACCTGTGCCAGCTTCGTGAAAAAGGTCGCCGAGTCGTATCACCTTCCGTATTTCACCCTCACCCCAACCTTCAGCATTTGTCCAAAACATGGCTATCTCGCTGGTGAAATAAAAGAATGTCCTACGTGTCAGTCCGTTTGCGAAATCTGGTCTCGGATCGTCGGTTATTTCCGCCCAGTTGATCAGTGGAACAAAGGAAAGAAGAACGAGTATGTTGACCGAAAGGAATATATCGTACAAAAAACGACTCAGCCCGTAGAAGATCTTGTTTGCAAACAACCTCAATTCGCTGAATAGCGTTATGCATATTTCCGGTTTTCAACCGCTCAGCTTGCTCGACTACCCAGGCGTCATCAGTTCGATTGTGTTTACTCAAGGGTGCCCCTTTCGCTGTGTCTACTGCCACAATCCTGAACTCATCCCTGTTACCCCACCCGAAACAGCACAACCTATTTCAGAAGACACCATTCTCGAACACTTAAAGAAGCGCAAACACCTCGTAGAAGGGGTTTGTATTACGGGCGGTGAACCGACCATCCACGCCGATCTGCCAGCGTTCATTAAACAGATCAAACGCTTAGGACTCCTCGTAAAACTTGATACAAACGGCATACATCCTCGCATGATTGAGCAGCTGATCAACGATCGAGCCATCGATTTCATTGCGATGGACTTGAAACACACCTGGGATCACTACGCCGATGTGATTGGCATTCCACAAAAAACAGTGGTCGACCACTGTCGAGCAACGTTCAACCTGATTCAAGCGTCCTCTCTTCCACACGAATTTCGAACAACGGTCTACCCAGCGTTGCACCGCGCGCAGGACCTTCTCCAGATTGCCTCCGAACTCCACAAGGGGGAGCACTACGCACTGCAAGTCATGCGTTACGAGAAAACGTTGCACCCAAATCTCCCTCAGGCAGAACCTCTGGATCTCTCGCTGATCGCAGAACAGATCCGAGTCCGCCAGCCGGGTGTACTCGTTGAGGTGCGCGCATAACTCCTTCTCGTATGAACGATTCTTCGATATTCCATAATCCTCGCACCGCTCCTCTTCTCATTCAGTTGGTGATCGCCCTTGAATGGTTGGAGGGTGGTTTCGAAAAGCTTCGGAGCGGAAC
>CAZRDS010000001.1:15766-33277 GCA_964598895.1 uncultured Gammaproteobacteria bacterium
TCCCTAAGATATTGGAACGCTTTAGCCAAGGAAATCCTCATGCTTGGTATGTAGACTCTTTCCTAAAAGCTGCTATCGAACATCCCACCCTCTTCGGGCAACTTGTTCAATGGGGAGAAGCCTTCACCGGCATAGGTCTGATTATTGGTGTCCTGCTTGCACTCTTCAAGACATCGATAACATACGAACGTAGGAGTGCCTGGGTGTCAGGCGTCGCATTACTGGGTGGCGTCTGGTTGAATGCGCATTTCTATTTTGCCGCAGGTTGGACGAGTCCGAGCACTGGAGGGCTAAACCTTCTCATGTTTGGCATAGAACTTATTCTGCTCTTCTCTTGGGGAGAGTTTGCGTACCGAACCAAAAAGAAAACGTGAGTCTATTCAAAAACACCCACCTTTTACGGGTGGGTGTTTTTGTAACCCGTGTGACGCACTACTTATCGTCCCTCCGTCGTCTGTCCATCAAAATGCTCCTCGCTCTGTTCTGCTTCTGCCTTCGTTGCATGTACCACTCCATCTTTGTGATGTGGGGGCATATAGAGTGTGTAGAGCTTCATCTGTTCGTCGCTTGTATTGATGATATTGTGTTTGACCCCAGCAGGAACGATAATCACACTCCCATCTTTTAGCGCGTGCGACTGACCGTTCAGGATCGCTTCCCCTGTCCCCGCTTCTACGCGCAAGAACTGATCGACATCATGAACCTCTTCTCCTATCTCTTCTTTCCCTAACAACGACATGAGGACCAACTGACTGTTCTTATCGGTATAGAGTACTTTGCGGAAGTTCTCATTTTCCAAAGAGAGCTGTTCGATGTTTGCGACGTAGCCTTTCATAGAGTTGTAGTGTGAACTTATTTAAGAAAGATGGTGACAAGGACACCGACCGTCACAAGAAATCCCCCTACCACATTCGCGATCGTTGGCTTTTCTCCCAAAAAGACAAAGGCGAGAAGAATGGTCAAGGCGACGCTGAGCTTATCAATCGGAGCAATACGCGATACCTCTCCTAGCTGTAGCGCTTTGTAATAAAAAAGCCAAGAGAGACCTGTGGCCACCGCCGAAAGTACAATAAAGAGGTAAGAATATTTTGATATTTTCCACAACTCGCCGGCGCTTCCCTGGACCAACACAATCCCCCAGGCGAAAAAGACAATAATGAGCGTGCGAATGGCAACCGCGAGATTACTATCCACGTTTTTGATGCCAACTTTACCGAGAATCGCGACGAGGGAAGCAAAAAATGCCGAAAGGAGAGCGTAAGCGACGGCTGACATAGACCCCTATTCTAGCACGCTTCCGCCTCGTGAGAGTTGCTCTTTCATCCAAACGGTGCACAATGGAGGGAGGAGGAGCGTGAACTATTCATTTCTCCCACTTTCTATGTCACTCGCGCTATTTGATGATCCAACCCCGGTTGCGCCCGTTGAACTCCCGCCTGCTCATTACTACGGAAATTACGTGCGTCGCCTGTTCCTGGCCGGAGGAGCGATCATGATTTTTGGCTACCCATTTTTCAAGACGCTCATCGATCTCCCCACCTGGTTTGCGATTGCTTGCGTACTTGTGGTCAGCATCTTCTCAGGTCTTCAGACTCCACGGCATCGTTGGAGCGCCCTGGTAAACACGGCTATTTCAACGATCGCTTTTTGCGCCTTTGAGTATAAAGGAACGAACTTTTATCTCTCCACCAGCTATCCGGAAAACCCCCTCTTCTTCTGGATGAACCAATTGCTCGCCATCATCTTCTTCTTTGCGCTCTACTTCAGCATCAAGAGTACACGCGCAACGGTTGTTGCGCCTCCTGAAACAAAGAAGGAACCTCTATCGAACTAGAAAATACAGGAACACCAACGCCCCGAGTACCAGCCGGTAATAGGCGAAAGGAACAAAACTGTGACGTTGGATGTAGGCGATAAAGAGACGGATCACAGCAAGGGCAACCCCAAAGGCAGAAAGAAAACCGATACCTAAGAGGATCCCCTCCGAAGCGGTGAACGAGCTCCCGTGCTTGAGAAGGCTGTAGCCCGTCGCTGCGACCATGGTTGGGATCGCCAAGAAAAACGAAAATTCTACCGCGACCGTACGTGAGACGCCCAGAAGCATCGCGCCAATAATCGTCGCGGCGGATCTTGAGGTCCCAGGAATCATGGAAAGGCATTGGATAAGTCCGATAGCAAGAGCTGTCGTCCAAGGCAGAGCCGCGACCGAATCAAAACGAGGCTTCAGGTTCTTCCGCTCAACGACAAGCAAAATCAACCCACCAACCATCAGTGCACCTGCAACGACCCAAGGGTTGAAAAGGGCTGCTTGTATGCGGCTTCCAAAAGCCGCACCAATAACGATCGCTGGCAACACCCCGATCAAAGCTTTTTTCCATAGACCGAAGATTTCCTTCTGCTCGGGTGCTGGCTTCCCAAACGGCCACAATGTTCCCCAAAAAAAGACAACTGCGGCGAGAATCGCCCCTAGCTGGATGGCAACGTCGAATATTTTTGTGAAAGATTCATCGAAGGTGAGCCACTGATTCACGAGGATCAAATGTCCTGTCGAAGAGATAGGGAGAAACTCGGTGATTCCTTCAACCGCGCCAAGAGCGAGAGACGTGAGAATTTGAGTGAACATACAGAAAAATTTTCTCGCTTAAGCGATCGGACAGGTATTCTTGCCGATAGCAGCGTACAACCCACACCAAGAGAAGAGCGATTCAAATAGACAAAAGCCTGAAAAGAAGAAGAGTACCGGACTCCAACTCGTCAGAAGAGCGCCCAGGAACAAACCAACGGCCAATGCCCCACGCAGCCAACGATCAGATCTCCCAATGTTTTTTGATACCGTGCGTACCCCCTTTTGCACCAGAAGCTTAAGCAAAAATCGGTATAGAAAGCCTACAAGAAAAGCGGCTGCAAACAAGGCGATGACGTAGCCTATCCCGAAAGGAGACAAGATAAATCCTGCGGGCGATGTTCCAAAAAAGTCTTTTTTCAGCTGAGGGATAAGGAGCGCTGCCTGCAAGCCATCGTTAGCAGAGAATTTCTCCGTCTCGCCAATCGCGAGCGAATAACGACTGTTGTTCTGTGCGCTTGAAACCTGAACTTCATACTCCCCTGGAGTGACTCGTTCTTTATATTCTTCTCCTTGCCAATACCAGTCTCTGCCGAACTCCTCCCACATGTGCTTCCAAGGACTTTCTGGGGCCCCATTTAATACCGCAAGCGTGGCTGTCGTCCCCCCAAGCCTTACAATTGTTGCAGAGACATCTTTTTTCTGATCCGTTCGGTCTGGTACCAGAATATTTACGTACAGCTCAAAGGGCTGTTGCGAGGAAATATGGTAGCGCTGTGACTGCCCCTCTAACTGTCCGTAATAGGCTTTTGAGATTTCAGGCTCTGTTACGGTAGTTTCATTGCTTGTGACAAGACGTGGTTGGTGCGCAGATGCGAGAAGTGGCAAACCAAGGAGACACAGGAAAGACAAAGTTGAGGCTGCTCGGATAAAAAGGGATCGCTTCATATGCGGCTAGCATACTCCCTTAGAAGGGAGGTGTTGAGGAGTCACCGTGCGAGTTATATACTCAGCACCTGTTTTTCGAGCCGCCACAACCATGCCAATCACCTCCCCTCGCCCACCCCAGTTCCCTCTCCGCGTTGGAAAAAGCGCCAACGGTTTCGGATTATTTGCTGTCGAAGACATCCCAAAGGGTCGTTTTATCATAGAATATTGGGGGAAAGTAGTCCCAGATGCCGTTGCCGACAAAGTCGCAGGCCGCTATCTATTTGATCTCGAGAACGGAAATACGATTCTCGGAAGCACCCGAAAAAACATCGCGCGCTATATTAATCATGCCTGCCGACCAAACGCCGAAGCGCGCGGGGTGGGCAATCGCTTGTTTATTTATTCGACCAAACGCATCAAAGCGGGCGAAGAAGTCAGTTATAACTATGGAAAAGACTACTTCACAACCTTCATTAAACCGTATGGCTGCCGCTGTAAGACCTGTTTGAAGCGGCGCTGACCACCACCACAAACAAAAGCCCCAGCATGGAACCATGCTGGGGCTTTTCTGTTCTATGCTTTCTTCAGCGACTCAATGTCGATCTTTTTCATCTTGAGCATGGCTTGCATCTTGCGATTGGAGGCCTCGGGACTCTCGCCTTTCAGCAGCTCGCTCATGTTCGCGGGAATAATCTGCCAGGAAACGCCGTACTTATCCTTGGCCCAGCCACATTGCTCAGAAGCGGGAACGGCAGACAAAGCCTTCCAGAAGAAGTCGAGCTCTTCTTGTGATTCACAATTCAAGATGAACGAAACGCCTTCACCAAACGTAAACTGGTGAGCACTCCCCCCATCCATCGCCACGAACCACTGATGATTGATGCTAAAGTCTGTGAACATGACGCCACCCTCTTGGTCTGCGGATGATCCGGCTGGGTAATGGGCAAGCGCTCCGCGCTTTGCATCTTTAAAGACCGAAAGATAGTAGTTCGTTGCTTCTTCCGCTTTACCATTCACCACTTGCGTAAACAACAAGGAAGGCATGATCGTTGGTCGTGGTTCCCCTGCTGGGTTCGTCAGGATTAGTTGCCAGCTGACCCCGAATTTATCTTCGATCCAACCGTAACGTTTACTAAAAGGGTATTCCCCGATTGGCATGAGCGCCCTGCCTCCGTCTGCAAGCTTGTTCCAAATCTCGTCGATGCGCGTCGCAGCTTCCGCGTCTTGCGATGGATCAAAGTTCACCATGAACGAGATGGCTGGGTTTATCTTGAAATATGGCCCCGCACTCATCGCCGCAAAAGGCTGCCCCCAGAGTTCAAAGGCGAGAATATCACAATCCCCTGATGGCGTTCCGTGAATGGTTTGGAGATGCGTGATTTTTGATTCCGGGAACGTGGAGGTATAGAACTCGGCTGCGGCGCGCGCTTCTTTGTCGAACCAGAGATGCGGGACGATATTTTGCATAGGCAAAAAGTCTAACGTGAAGTATCACAAAATGACAGACCCAGGGCTATGCTATGATGAGCAATAGTACAGCCCTATGTCCTTCAATTTCGTCAGTTCGCGCTCATTCCAAATCGCCTTTATGGTGCTCTATATTCCCGTGGGCTACCTTTTTATCTTTATCATCCTAAAGATCAAAAGCCTTGGGAAAAAACCATTTGATCCAATACGTGAAGCAGATGCTGCACTCCTGAAGGGAGAATTAGACAAAACAACGATCGATACAGCAACAAAAGAAGGGATTCTCCGCGTTGCAAAAGAAGAAGGTATACCCGCCCTCCATAAAACAACCCGTTTTGATAGCGTGTACCGCTTCGCGCCATTTACCTACGTCTTCGCTGGATTCATCCTTCTCGTGCCCGTACTTGGATTTGTGATGTCCTACGTCTACTCAAGTCATAACTATACCGGCCTTGTCTCACTGACCATCGTTTGCGCACTATCAAGCCTGTATCTTTTTTATCTCGGCCGCGCACCTACTCAGCGCCTCTTTTTTGAAAATGACCATGTCTATCTCGGCCGGACCGAAGCAGAGGCTCTCCCTGAAACGCATTACGGACACATGTACTATCTCACTCGCCCTGTGAAGGAGCCATTTTCTCTTTTGCAATATACTAAAATGCCAACCTTGATCGTCTTCCGAAAAGTGTTGACGTTTCCCTTCTTTTTCTATTACTTCATCGATCGCTTCTTTCCTGCATCAAATACGAACAGACAGGTGCTCTTCATGAATACCTGGAATCTTGAAGAAGGCTGGGGAGAAAAAGGGATCGAATTCCCTGAACACCGTAACTACTTTAAGAGCGGACAGCTCGGACTCTTAAACACCCTTCTCATACGCGCCAAAAAGAACCAGATTGAATTACACGAAGGGTGGAGTGATGGGATCCCTGTGACATTAGGAGGGCTCTTTTTCGCGGCCGTCTTTCTTCTCATCTTCCTTTTGGAACACGGCTATATCAAGCGTTAGCTGCTTTTCTGGTTTGTTGCGCGGCCTTTCGAAGGAAAGAGAAAACTTCTATCACCGTCTTGATTACGACAAGCAACACCAGACCCATGACTGGCTGATGAAGGGACGCCACCAAAAAACTCCCAACAACCAGAACAAGTTGAAGGATTGCAATCCTTGCAAACGGTCGCATCATTGTGAACACGCCATTTGCACCCAAATATTCACGCTTTCCTAAAAACTCTTTCACAAATTCCGTGCCATGACTCACGAAAAGCAAGAAGATCGCAAAGCGCAGGCTGTAGAGCACTGGCACAATGACCGAAGCGGGAGGGATCATGGTATGCGGTGTGTATTCTGGTCCATACAGGAACATGAGGAGGACGAGATGCAGTCCTAGAAAAAAGCTACATTGCATGAGAAAGAGCAGGCTGTACCCAAGACCTTGTAGCACGTTTATGCGGATAAGCTTAAGAACCGTATAGACCCCTATCACGCCGCTCTCGGCCCAATACAAGAACAGAATGTGGAACAAACTCCAGTGAAAAAAGAGCACGCCGAGAATCGGAACCGCGTTTGCTAAGATGAGCGACCCTATCGACGCAGCAGATTTTACCGAAAATGACCGTAACGAAGAGAATTGTAAATCGACAAACACTTCCTTTGCCAGAAACCAGGCAATCGTTCCAAGAATCATCAGAATGATGGTGAAGACGATCATCGCAAACCCTTTTCCTTGCAGGGGGCTCACCTGCGCTTGCTCGGGATGCTCTGGGTTATAAAAAACCGATACTGGATCCGCCACGAAATAGCCGCGATTCGCTGTTCGTTCGCTATCCGTGACACGTCTCGACTGCCCGTGTGCATCCCCAAAATGAATCAAACCATACTCAACTTTATTCCATTCATGCGCCGGGTCCGTTGCGTACACATACTCGGTTACCTCTCCCGTCACATGCGTCCAAGTCAACGCGAGTTTGATGTATGAACCTATTAACGCGAGCCATACACAAGCAAAGAAGGCCGCGATAAGAACGAACATCATTTTCGCCGCTTGTGAAAGCGATGTCTGTTCACGCTGATGTTGTCTGTTCATGCAAGAAGTTTACCTTACATAAACGTCCCTTTCCATTTCTTATTCCATCCACGAAGGCCCCTCATGGAGCTTCTTGCGAACCCTTTTCCCACGCTTCCCTATCTCCTGCCACGACAGTGAAAAGTGGATGGACTTCGGGCTCGGTGGATAGGCACGAGACTCGTTCTGGATCGCGCTGAGCAAGCTTTTTCTGCAAGTGAGCTCGTTCATATTGCACCTGCCCTTCCGTTACAGGAATACACTCTGCGGTAGCCGTGAAATCAATTTTAGATGCGGTAAAACAATGACCTCTTGCACAAGCCTCGTCGTAGACACTTTTGAGATAGCTGTTGATCGCCGTCAACGACTCTGGAGCGCTTTGGAAGCGGACAAGTTGTGGGTGGTGTCGATAGCCTTTGGTTTTTCCTTCAAGCACATGTTTCGCCAGTAATCCCTCACGCCACAAGGCTACCAGCCCTTTCGTGTCGAGATATTTTGGATGCAAGCTCCATAAGCGCATAGAGATCTGAATATAGCGTAATCCGAAGACCGTTGCCAGAAACATACGTTGACTTTTCCCTATAAATACGATCTGATGATGCGCGGTCCATAGTGGATCCATCTGCCAGGCGCAGCCCTTCAAAAAGGATCATTCAAGATGCGAACGACTGTCTTTCCGCTCATTCTCCTTCTCTCCCTCGTGACGACTGGCTGCAAGAGCCGGGTCGCCATCCTGCTCTATCTTCCTCAGGAGGCCTCTCATGTCACGCTGCGAGACGATCACCATCACCCGTTCGAGACGACATTCATCTATGAAGGATCTGGTCTACGCCACTACAAGGCGCATGCCATGCGACCTGTCGTCCCCACCCACGTTCGGTTCATGATTCCCCGTAGCGAACTCGGATGCGGTCTGTGGTCGCAGCTGCACATGACGATCGACGGCGAAGCCTGCTCCCTCCTGCTCTCCGAAACCCCGCCAGCAGTAACCGCCCAACCAGGTCACGAGCTCCTCACCTGTGATTACACGATCCAAGAGGTGGGGTGGTAACAACTCAGCTCTTCGCGACACTCGCGGAGAGCCACCAAACCCCACCAACCAGCGATGCCATATCGGCACATCGCCCCTACGGTTCGTGGGGCGATGTGTATCTGCGTCTATCGCTGAGAGTCTACTGAAATAGTATGGATTTCTATCGGGAGCCGTTCTTGATTTGGAAAGAAGTTTGTTGCCATAAAGTACACTTCCACACGTATGACACCCTCTTTAAACGAAGCTGTCATCGTCGGACTTAAGTGGGATCCCGTAATCATTTTTGTATAGCTCTGCTCCGCCGGAAGAGACTCTAGT
Source organism: uncultured Gammaproteobacteria bacterium (assembly GCA_964598895.1). Classification (GTDB taxonomy): domain Bacteria; phylum Patescibacteriota; class Patescibacteriia; order 2-12-FULL-60-25; family 2-12-FULL-60-25; genus JAGOTP01. Next base: position 24,141 of record CAZRDS010000001.1, read on the forward strand.
GAGCGTACTTTTTTTGTGAGAAGATCGACTGCTCGAATTTCATTCAGCTCTACGTAGCGGTTGTAGCTGGTATAGCGAGTAGACGTCGCAAAATAGAGTTCTCGCTCCGTACGTCCGATAATGAGCTGCGGTGGAATTTCAGCTACCTGTCTGTCTATGTCCTTTACATCTTCAACACCAGCGCCTCTAGAGATAGTCGTTGAAGCCGCTTGCGGTGCGGCGAACGATGTTTTCGATTTCGAAGGAAGGCTTTGATCTACTTGAGTACGGTTCGCTTTTTTGAGAAACACGCCCCCTACAACGATCAATGTAACCAAGAGAAGTCCAAAGAGAACGAAGCGTACTTTCATAAGAAATGATAAATAATAGAAGGTATTTTGTGCATGCTTACTTGCTCGGCTTTCCAATCCACGTTCCAAACCAGAGAAGAAAAAAGATCAGCCAAAAAAATCCCAGAGAAAGAGGGCCCATCCAGAGATCACCAAATGTTGCAAAACGTGCGTCTCCTGGATTTTTTTTGTTAAAATAGACCGTCACTCGATCACCCACTCGAAATGGAGACGGATTCGAGCGCACCTTGGTCTTTGCATAATACATTTTTCCATCTTGCGCCTGAAAAGAGGCTGTGTGTTCGTAGAGATTTGTCTTGCTTTTTCTCAAATATGAAAACCCATCAACGTTATCGCCATAGGTCTGCTCTGTGACTATTCCTTGCGTTCTCTCAAAGAGAAAAACCGCTTGCAGTGTCCGTCCCAGATTCCATGCGAGAAGAACGGAAAAGCATACAAATAGAACAAACCATACCCATTTAAACTCACCATTGATGCGAAGCATGAAAAAGGGTGTTGGGATATATTATTTACCTTCCGCTTCCTTCGGCCAAACAAGCACAACACCAAAGAGACAGAGAACAATTCCCGCTCCCATCATAATGATACAAGTCTGTAGACCAAAAGTTGAAGGTGAACGGGGTGTTAAAAATTTCTGAACCAACCAGAGGGAGCCAAGGACAAAGCCAAAAAATCCGACGAGCGCAGAAACGTAACCAACATTTTGTCGCCAGAGAAGGTGGGAAGATGTTTTAGGTGTATTTGACACGGGGTAAACTTACCATTTTTTCTAAGATTCGAAAAACACTCGCACATTCATTCGCAAGTTACACATTCCTACTGTCATACGCCCAGTGCAGCACCGCTTGCCGTTGCGCTGGTCGGCACGTGAGATCTTTACACTGGCAATTCTTTTTAATCTGGGCGATGTGTCGCTGTATCGCCCGCCAACGCTTGATCTGCCGCTCATCCTCTCCCGGAAGGCGTCTCCCCATATAATATCGACAATACCACTGGAACCAACCGCGCGGATCATGCGCTCCGTTGATCCATCCCTTTTCCACCCACGCCTTGAGCGGCTGGCTGGCGTGTTGGTGAAAATAATTTAATTGATCATTCGGGTATTCGAGCGAGAGCTTTGCCCCCGTAAACCAACTCTTGGGAAATTCTTTTTGACAGTCCGTCATGTACTTGCCGCCGAAGACCCCCAGCGCAAGCATCTGTTTTGGCGTCAGCTCTGGCTTGAAATCCGGATGGAAATTTTTCCCGATGGGTTCCGTGAGCTCGTACTCATAATCGGTCTGCATTTTGTCGTGTACGCGAATCAATTTCTTTTTCATACGCGTGAACGATCAAGCAGATAGACGACGAGGAGCGCCAGACTCCCCCACCATCCGAGGTCGGATACGATCAGGCTCACCATAATTTTGTGTTGCCACGAAGTTGGAAGTCGTTCTCCGGACCTCCCCTCTTTTTCACGCTGCAATAAGAAAGGACTCACTTTAAACGAAAGGAAATAGCCATTCAGGAGGAGAAGACAGGCGATAACCGACTGAATGAGCGGGATGCCTGCGAATGATTCATGGCGATAAAAAATACATCCGCCCAAAACAGCAAGTACCATTCCCGCCCAGATCATGGGCTTCGTGACTTTATGGGTGCGTGTGGTCGCTTCCGTCCAATAGGACGAGGTTCTGCCTAAAAATCCGTGGATATCTATCACCGTCACCGCACCCAAGCCAATAACAAAACCAGCAAGTAGCAAAAAGAGTCCTACAAAGTCAGGCGCGTTAATTGAGAGACCAGAAAGCATAGTTTAAGTACGCCGCGAATGACACCCAAAGGATATAAGGCACAAGAAGCCACGCGGCGGGTTTGGAGTATCTTGCAAATGAGATGATGGTTGCGAGAATAGCAAGCCAGAGGAAAAATATTACAATACAAGCCCCACCCGGTGAGCGCAGACCAAAAAAGATGATGGACCAAAGCGTATTTAAAACCAGTTGACCAGCGAATATTCCGAGAGCGACTTTTACCCCCTTGTGACCAAACCCTTTACGCCAGACAAGAAATGCCGCCGTACCCATCAGAGCGAAGAGCGTCGTCCATACTGGACCGAATACCCACCCCGGAGGCGCGAGATCCGGCCTGTTCAAACCAGCGTACCAACCAGAAACTGAGGGCGTCGTGAACACCGCGCCGATGATGCCGGCGAGCTCTGAAACAGCAACGGCGATGATGAGTTTTATGGCGTTACTGAAAGGCGATCTTGGAAGATGACGGGTGTCATGCGACATAGCTCCTAGCATACTACCATTTTTGATGTGAATTGATTGATAGATACATTTCCTCCCCGCCTCTATTAATACGTCAACGAACGGACACAACGCACCTGCGCAAGATCACTCTTATCTCCCCCGCCTGGAAAAGGTGTTGGCCAAACCAGGGCGTTCCAAGCGTAGGTTTCAGGGTAATAGTACATAAATTGACTTGAGCTCCAGATGCCATGACCCAACGTGAAACTGCCAATTCCGTTGAAGAACAGGTTTTTCATGATCGTTTGCATCAGGGGATGTTCTTCTACTCCACACCCCGCAACTTCACTTCGAATTTCAGGATAATCAACCGTTACTTCGCAGATTGCCGGCAGATACCAATCTTGGTGCGTGCCACTATCGTAGTCATCGCACAGACCGGCTGCATAATAGGATTTAGGTGTTGATGTGGCGACAGGGGTGTACGGCGCCGGACCAACGCCATAATTTGTTTGGTAGTGATTGTAGAAAGCGACAATATTGGACGTATTACATTGTCCATCTCTTCTTCCATCACACGCACTAAAGCTCCCCGAGGAAAGACCAAGTACTCCAGCATAGTTCGCGCCAAAATAGGTGGAAAAGTCTGCGAAGGTTGGTGCACCACTGGTACTTACCGACGTATCTCCAATCCCTGGAATCACATCGTAGCTCACGGTGCTCGCATCCGCTCCATTCGAACCCCAGACGAGTGCCTCTGATTGATTTGTCAGAGCCGCCACCTTTCCCCCAACGCTTCCCGTTATTGGGGTGCTGTCATCAATCGAGAACACATAGCCTTCCTGGTAAATACAGCCATACCCCAAGACAACTACATTGGTCGTAACGGCGTTTGTGTTGTCTCCACTAACTTGAACCACTCCAGGGATTGGCGCCGTTCCAGCCGAACATGCACCAGAGCCATCAGAGCTCGCCGTCGCGCCTGGAGTAATGGTAATCGTACAGCTCGCACCGGACGCCAACGTACTTCCACAGGTCGTATTACTCACCGTCCCCGCAGGCCAAGTTGGTGACGTGACTCCTACATCATGCGCAACACCACCGCCTGTGTTTGTGATCGTAATCAGGCGCGCGGATCCAGAAGAAGGAGCGTCGGTCAGTCCAGCGATACTCAAGGCCAACGCATCAACGCTCGCCGCCAAAGTTGTTGTAAGCGCATCACACGTCACCGCCACATTCGTCACGTGATTGTTTGCGATCATCCCTGTGCCATTTGTGACGGTACAGATTTGATCTGGTCTGGAAGGATTGGTACGAACTGTCACCGCATATGAGCGACCATTCTGGATGCGTGATCCAAAGGTAAACGACCCATCGCCCATCAGCGTCACACTATCCCCTTCTCCCGTTTGCAAAACGAGTGTCCCAACCAAACCAGAAACCGTCCCTCCGAGCGTATAGCTCTGCGCTCCATGACCCGCAAAGCTCCGAGCCGGATCGCCCAACAAATCGGACGTACACTGAATTTGAATCGTGAGCACGGAAGCGTCCGAGATGGTTCCTGTCCCATTCGCTGAAGCGTAACACAGTTGTGGACCCGCTACTTCTGAGACAGCCGTCACTTGATAGTGATCACCCGAAACGAATGGATGGGAAAAGACAAAATTTGCTGAATCGCCGGGTTTGACGCTGAGCGTTTCGCCAGAAGCCTCGCGTATAAGCACGGGTCGCTTGAGACCGGTAATCGTTCCACCGATCGCATAGGTCGGTTGGTGAGACATGTTTGGTGAACTTGAATCCTGCATCGCGGGCGTTATAACGGTAGCCGCCTGCTGTACCTGATGCACTTCTTTGTTTACAAGGGCATTCGCTAACTCACGAGTCGTTTTATAAAAAATCCCGGTCCCCCGAACGAGCTTTACGGGTGACAAGACCTCTGCTTGATGAAGTGTTTGAAAGGCGGCGACCGCTCGTTGTGTCTTCTGGCCATAGAGCGTGGTTTCGCGTCCTCGTGAACCAACTCCCGTCTCGGCAACCGGTGCACCATGGCCATTTAAAAAGATTTGCAAACGTCGAACGTCTTCCCCTTGATCGCCAAGGTGTAAATCCCTTTGAAACAACCCTTGCGCTTGGGCGATCCCAACACTCCCGAAGAGACACAAAAGGATCAGAACCGCCTTTCCGGCAAGAGAGGGACTTGGAAGTTTCATATCTAATGAACAGGGGTAGTTTACCATAGACTCACACTCCCAAGTCTTCTCCCTAGTTCTCCTTTTTCGTTTTCCTGCCCACTACAAACTTTTCGTTCCATGAAAACTTTGGCCGGAACGCACCTACCTAACAAACACAACCCACAACCAAAACCCCACCACTTTTCAGTGATGGGGCGTTGTTTTTTAGCGACGCACCTGGGTTACAGGAACGCCTGCTTATGGTTCGATGAGCAGGTAATAAACTCGGCTTTGCAAGGAAATTAAGGAGTTTTCGGGAGGGGTTTTGACGCGCATGGGTCACGCGGATTTTAAATAAAAACAAATGCACGGGTATGCTTTTAAGAATTGGCTAGGGAGACTAACGCATCGACGTGCTCATATGAAACCGCCATAAATATACCTGCATTTTCTGGACCATTCGCTACCACACCCACAACTTTACCCGTTGTTTTTTCAAGAACAGGCGATCCGCTATAGCCACCAACGACAACTCCTGATATCTGGATATCTTTACGATTCCCGTTTTCTCTTTTAGCTATTCCAATCACTCCTTCGTTATATGTAGGCTCATGGATCTGATTTAACAATAAATTCACACGTGCATACCCGCCCCACGCCACTCCCGCTGATACTTTCGGATACGAAGTCGTACATTCCAAGGTAGCATGAGTTTCTGATATCGGATCTAGTATTTTTAATACTGCAAGATCATGCTGATGATCAACTACACTGACAGCAGCTCGATAATATTTCCCCTTAAATCCAACCACTAATAAACCCGCCAGCTCAATGGGTGACTTAAGCAACTCATCTACCACATGAGCACACGTTACAAGCGAACTTCCCGATCCAACCCAGAAAGCTGTTCCGAGAATTCCAAGTTCATCCGCAAATACCTTTCCAGCTTGGGGATTGAATTTTGGTTTAAATGTTCCAACTGATGTAACACAGCTCTGCAGCAGCTCTACACAGTCAGGAACTGAAATCATTTGATCTGTGGACATAACTCACAAAAATATGGGTTGCGAATGAAATCTATGTACACAAATATATCACATATGCGCGTATATCTTTCAATCAAAAAAGCACCACGTTTGTGGTGCTTTTTTGATTGACCCTGTCTGGGTCGCGAGACACGGTCACTCATGACTCTCAGGGAGATTCTCGAACCATACAACACTAGTGAACTCTTCCAAAAAAATAGAAGATCACCATTCGCTAAGCACAATGCTGTCTTTCGTGTAATCAGAATGAAGACTATCGATCACACAGTCCGCTCGAAGATGAGGTTTGTAGATCTCCTTATATGATTCATCAATAGGAATCCATTCTTCCTCCCACACCTTGCGATATTCTTCGCCATCACGTGCCACCCCGCGTTCCATGCGGATATCCGAAGGTACCTCAAGCCAAATACGGTAATCGTAAAAACCTCTGAACGCTTCCTGCAGGCTCCATACGCCTTCCACGATAATCGTTACATCGGATGGGATAGAGATGATTTCACCCGACAACGTCCCTGTCTTAAAATCATAAAGTTGATAGCGAATCTCCCGATCCTCTTTTACCGCCTCCAAAACCGAAGTCCGTAGCCGATCCCAGTCAAAGTTAGGATTGATGATTTTGGTAGAGAACAATGGCGTGCGTAGTTGCGGAGGCCTATAGAAATCATCAATTTTGACGATAGTGCTCCCAGCGATAGCTTGTTGTAGATAGCTCGCAAACGTCGTTTTTCCTGCTCCACCACCACCATCGATAGCGATGACTTTCTGACGATGCTTGCATGCGACCCTTCCGATTTGTTGAGCGAATTCTTTAAAAGTTATTCTGGTGGTCATAAAGGGGTGAGGCGAGCTCATAATTCGTATATCCCACGTCGTGCGTCACTTCTTCCCCAAACCAATCTGGTGGAACAAACGCATCCGCCTCTTCCTGAGTGCGGAACCCTACTTCAGCCACCATCAGCCCGCGCTTGTCGCCCTGAAATACATCAAGTTCAACCAAGGAGTGCCCATACGGAATGTGGTAGCGTATTTTATGGATGCGCTTATCTTTCGTCTTCGGCCAAAGAAGTTGGAATCGCGATTGATCAATAGCTCCTTCATCGCTCGGTCGAAATGGTCCCGTTCCATATTTAAGGGTAGAAAAATAGGTTCCCGCTTTTTCACGAATGCGCTCCTCTACGTCCTCAAGCACCTTTGGGAAGTATCCTTGAATAATCTCCTCCGCCGGGTACTGTAGATACCCACTTACGGGCGCAGATACAAGGAACTTGCGCTCGATCTCCTGTTCGCTCCTCGTACGCAGCCGAACGTTTGAAAGATACTCTTTTCCAAAAACGGCCCTAAAATCCTCTTGGGACAGCGAGAGAGGGAATTCAGATGAGCCCATCTGTGAAACATGCATCGAGAGGGCTTCTCGCTTCAACGCGCATTGTGCCTCTGTCAGCGTATAGACATGCGTGACTTCCTCACACGGAAGACCAAACTCCGCCGACCAGAAAGAGAGTTTTGGGAGTGATTCTGTTGGGAGACGTTTCTGTGCATCGACGATCCACGCGTGTATCGCCTCTCGACAGAGTGTCACTTCAACGAGCGAAATCACCGACGCCCGCTGGGAGGCGGCTATCGTTCTCCCTACCAAATGCACAATTTTATGGTCTTCATTTCCATAGCCCCCGTTCTTATCATACGAAACGAGAATAAAAGGCGTTTGCAACTCCTCCTCAAGAGATTTGAGCACTTCTCGAGAAATTTCAACAATTGGAACACTCCGTAAAGGGTTACCTCCCATCTCGCCATATTTTGGCTCTGAAAATGGAAGAATCTTTACACGCGGATTGCTCATGAATACGCCTGCACGTGCAAGCTCTTCCTGTCTGACCCGCGTTGCGGACTGCCCTTCAACCAAAGCTGCAGCGCAATAAACAAGAATGCAGGGACGCGTTGCGGCAAGGACCTGCACGAGACCCGCGCATAAGAAGGACTCATCATCCGGATGCGCCTGAAGAAAAACGACCGGGATGCGTGCTGGAAAGAGCTCTTCTAGTTGTTTATGTAGATGTTCCATAGGTGGCCTGTGCCAGATCCGAGAATAAACGACGATCCTTTTCAGCAACCTGTGCTGGGGTATCAAAGGCCTCCACGAAACGGATCGCCTCATCTCTTAACTCTTCTCGCAAAGCAAACGCGTCTGCAGCGGAACGCGCAAACGCATCCATCTCCAAAAAAGGAACGCGCAGCACCGCCCTTGTTTCTCCATAATTTAGGCGTGAAAAAGGCATTTCCCACGTAATACAGCCAAGACCAAAGCTGAGAGCCTCATTCAAGACTGTTGGATAATTATCGTAATAGGAAGGATAAAGGAAGATTCCCGCATCCCCCAGAATCTGAGCTTTCAACGACTCATCCGCCCAGCCAAGAAATTCAACTTCATAGCCCTGCTCAAGTCCAGACGACTGAATGAGACGATCCAGCACTTGTTCCGTTCTCGAATCCTCTATCTTCCCTAGCACTGCGAACGTAATTGGCCTTCCCATCTGTTTTGCAATCCGAGGGAGGAGAGATTCAAAATATTCCACACCTTTTCCGGGTTCCATACGCGCCATGTAGACAAAATCATAACGCGGACGCGCACACACCGGTGTTTTCGCTTTCTTTGTTGATGCAATAGCGCGTGATTGAAGTGTGATCGGAATATCTGGAAAATACGCCCGAAAGGAGGAGGCGACTGTTTTGTTATTTGCGAGGAGCCGGATCCTTCGGAAGACCTCACTCGCTTCGTTCATATGACGACGAATGTACGATTTTCGATAGGCCTGTAGATCCGTTTCAAGATAGGCCTGTACATCTGAAAAAAAGCTCTTTCCAATTTTTTGAGGAGCGCCTAAAAAAGGGAGTGCGTGCAGGACGGTTGCGAACGGCAAGCGATTCTCCCAACGCTTGCCTAGTTCGCGCATAAGATCCCAGATTTCCATATGAAGGACTACCAGATCTGCTCGAAAGAGGGAGGCTCTTTTTTCAATCTCATCGCACGCCGCAGCGAGATTCACCACCTCCCAACCAACAAACTCGAGCGGGATATGCGTAAACTGAATCGCCGGGAAGCGTTGTTGCGTCTCCACATCGTCTGGGTTTTTTCCCAAACAAATAAGTTCGATTGTATCCTGCGTACTCATGCAGCTCAACTCCGTCCACAAGCGCGCCAGAGGACCTGTATGCGCCCGTAAAGGGGAGGAGGTGAGGAAGAGGAGACGCATACTCAGAACATCCTTCTACTGGAAAAAAGCAACCTCCCCGATACTCGTAATCACTGACCCTCCAGCATCTAACACAAGACCC
>CAZRDS010000001.1:33287-47837 GCA_964598895.1 uncultured Gammaproteobacteria bacterium
GGAATCGCTATGATTTTTGTAGTGAGTTTTGTCGCTAAGTCCTGCGCACGCACCTGATCTGCCAATGAAAAATGAGGAAGAACAGACTGCTCCTGGAGCAAATTCAATCCCTGTGTAGAACGTACCCCTTCCATCCGCTCCTCTTCTACCGTCCGGATCTCTTTCCCCAAAACAACTGCGCCCGCACTTCCTCCATAGATAATCCCGCCCGATTGTACGTATTCGCGCAGTTTTTGATGTCCTTGCTTCGCGAGCAAATACCGAAGAAGACGATAGGCATTTCCTCCGCCAAGATACACAGAGGCAAACCCCTCTAACGAGGGGATCTCCTGCGCTTCGCTGAGGAGAACAAAATCCACATCCTTCTCCATGGCATGCGTGGTCACAACTCCTGAAAACCAGTCATAACACCCCTCCATTCCAATTCCTTCCTGGCGAATGGTTGCGACGGGAATATACAAAATACGACTGCCGGACTGGTGTAACGAGAAATACACCGCATCTAACGCATGACTTTGCTCAGCCGTTCCTCCTCCACCCAAGAAAATACGTGCGTTGTTCATGTAAGTGAATCGATAATAGCAAAGATTTTTTCCTGTAGCTGTTTTGGAAAGGTTGCTTTTATCTTCGCAAGAAATGCTTCTGTCGTCACGTTCACATCAACTTGAATATTTGGACCACCCTTGTCTTTGACGGATTTTACAAGCCACACATTATAGCTTCGATCATGCTCCATCATGATCGTCTTCACGATCTCCTCTTCGCGAACCGTCGGTCGAAAACCCCAGCGCTGCCAATAGGTTATTGCCGTTTGAATCAGCGTTTTTACATCTAAACGAATCTCTTTATTCCGTTCCATATACCGTTTCATAAATTGCCGTAAACGGTACCCAGGATCTTTATGTGCAGACTGCACCCCTTCTCCTGCCAAAAGGACGCTCGTTCGTATACAATCGATAACCGCCGCAATCTCATCCGGTGAGTGTTGAAGATCTTTTCCTACCTGATAAATCGCATCAAACCCGGGGAAATAGTGCGGCACCTGTCCTGACGCCCATTGAAAGCGCTCGACACCGATACAGGCATCCACAAGCGCAATAGACTCTTTCTCAGAGACGGGATAGTCATGCACGTAGACAACCTCCCCCACCTCTACCCCTCGCACAATAATCGTCAGCGTTGTCTTTTTTAGTTTTTTTCTGCCCCAGAGATCATCAGAAACATCCACCTGAAACCGAAGATCCGAGGATCCAATTCCTTCATTTTTAAGAAACAGGATGAACTCTTTAGCGATGTCCCCATACTCACGTGCAGATGCGCGTAGAGAGACAACCGCAAAATCAACGAAAGCTGTCGACGTCCCCTCACATACTCGATCCATATACTGGCTCCTCACGCAGGGCTGAAGCACTTTAAACTGACCCTTTTTCAACGCCCCCTCCTGACGCTGTAGGTAGTCAATTTTTTGAATGCCTGCGGAAGTGAAAAACGTCGCGTCTCCTTCTGGCCGACAAATAGGATCTGCCTCCAACGCTGGAATGCGTTCAAAGTATTGCAGGAATCGCTCTGGACGAGAATCTGCCTGTAGATCCTGAACTGCGCCGCTCTCCTCCATCGGCTGCGTTTCCGGTGGAAGACAATATAGATCTTCTGATTCTGCTCGTATCAGTCCAAGCGCGCGGAGAATAGAGTCTTTGTTCAACTCCTCTTCTTGGCCTGTTTTGAACTCATGACCCATACATCAATACAGACGAACTTGCTGCTGTAGCAAGCGCTCTGTCATGCGAGGAATCTGTTTCAATTCTTTCTCAACAAATGCGTTGAGTGCGTCTATTTCACGGAAGCTCGGTGGGACCGCAACGAACGTGACCCAAGGATCACACAAATCTCTTCCACTTTGGCTGACCAAGGCAACTTCATTTGCCACGTTGAACTTTTTGTAAATCTTCTCACTAATGTAGCTGGCTGCAACATAGTAGACTTTTCCAATGTGATAGACGGGATTTTTTCCACACGCCCCTTCCATGCTCATCGGACGCATAGGTGAAATCACTCCATTCACACGATTCCCACGACCGACCAACCCTTCATCCCCACTTTCAATGGAAGAGCCGATTGCCGTTAAATACAGCTCCGAGGTTTCAAAATTATCACGCGTGTTCAGATGAACAGCCGCCGAACGAATTCCTTCTTTTTTCAGGATAGCGTCAATCTGTCTACGAACCTCTTGTAAATTTCGCTTATACATTTCCGCATCTTTCACTTCATTCGCGATCTGAGGGACACACAACGTAATATCAAAGTCTTTCTTATGACGGAATCCCATGATTTTAATATCTGATCCAATCCAAGGATGCTTCTTATGGAACGCTTCTCCATTCAAAAGCGCTTCGATCCGTAATACAACTTTTTCTAGCGCGCTATAGGGAGCGTAGCCAACCCCTAATGAGGTGTCATTTGAAACAAGATGCCTAAGCTCTTGAAGATCATCCAAACTGCGCGGCTCAAACCAATATTTTCGTGTTCCTTTTTTTGCGTTTTTTTCCTCTGTCTTTCCGGGACTGCTCTGATTACTTAAATTATAGTGAAATTCCAACTGTTTTTTCAAATCCAACATCGGAAAACGTGTGTGTAGAAATTCCTCCGACCAACCGATAAGTAACTCTTTTAGAGGGATTTCTTCTTCCCCGAAACGAGTTGAGGCTCTCCCGTTCAACAGGACTCGAATGGGCTTCGTAAGCACCCCTTTCCCAAATGTGACCGAAGAGGCCCCGCCTAAGAGACCTACCTTATCAAAATTATGATGTAAAACCGCTCCAAATTTCTTCCGCGTATACAGAGAATACTGAACCGATAAGTATTCCGCCAATGCGTCCGATAGCGTGTCGGGATGACCAATCCCTTTTCGTTCGACGAACTCGTACAAAGGCTCAACAAGAGGCTTCTTAGATATAAAAATTGGCATATTTGCACTCAAATTAAAGCAAACGAGCTCTCTGAAGACAAGGAACCTATGCCAAGAACAGAACGCGCCAAAAACGCTCGTGTTAGAATATCGCTACAGTATGGATAAAACCTTCCTTTTGGATCACCTAGAAGAACAACGACAATCCACTCCGTCAAAAATGGGGCTTATTCTTTTTAAACCAGAATGCCCCCTAGAAGAGCTACGTGCATTTGATGAGTACTGCGTCAATCAGGGAATACACCTCCTTACACAGGGGCGTGCTCGTCTGTCTCCTTCAGCGATCATTGCGCTCTACCCTGCTATTTTCAGATTTTCCAAGGAAGACCTTCTCTTTGGTATTGACTGGAAAGAGCAGACTCTGAACTATTTACAGTCAACTGACTGCGTTTACTTTCTCGTACGCGGGGTCTCCATTCATGAAAAACTCACGGCTTTTAAATATGCTCTTCGTGCCCGTTACGGAAAAGTAACTCATCCAGAAGAAATTCTTTCCCCTGAGGCATTCCTTGAAACGGTGGTGAAAAATTTTGTACATGTTGTAGACGCAGAAGAACTGCCAAACGCACTTTGGTTACTGAGCCGTAAATTCCACTAGTCCTTTATTAGTGAGAGTACTCCCGTATACTTTGTCGTATTTCAATCCACGTGTGCCCGTGTGAATGCATCAAGAATAGCCTGCTTAAACTCAAGACTTTTCAGAACCCGTTGTCAAAACAATTGCTATCGGATGCATCGTATTCGATTTCTCCCTCATAAGAGGGCAATAGGATCGCGACCTTTTCTCCAAGTTTCAGCTTTTGTAGAGTTTTCATAAAAAATTTGCCAAAATAGTAAACTTCTTACCTTTTGTCCTCGTCGTGTGTTAACGCCTCTAAGCCCGGACTCCGTATCGAGCCGTATTTATTCAACATTCCGCTCGTATGACTTTCCCATACGGCCTTATGCACGGCTCTTGTTCGCTCATAGAACGCTTCGTTCGTCTGGTCGTCCATGCCTGACCCAGAATCGCCCCTTATAGCAGCCAACATACTTGACATACATTTATCCACGAACGATCTATCTGTACGGTCAATAGCTCCGTAGAGATGAGTGAAATCAATTCCATATCGTTCATAGAACGTACGCATATACAAAAGACCTCGTGCCGTTGCATTCCTCTCTAAGACCTTTGAAGGTAGATCCAGATGAGGCTCAATTTTCTTCCATAGCTCCTCAGCCCTTCGCTTCCTTGCTGGCGTACCTTCTTTTATTTCCTTCATTGTTTCACGGTTATGCCTTCCCCAGCCTTCGAGAATGGATAACCTTAATGCGTCATCAACCCCTTGTGATACATACTCTTTCATCAAGCGTGTCTGCCTTTCATCTTCTTCAATAAGACGAAGTAGATGTTTTTCATCCGCCCGAATCTTAAGAGTCAGCCCGCGATATTCTTCAATTATTTCTCTCATCCCCTCCTCTTCGTGCTTCGGTAAAAGACCCGCAATCGCTTCAAGTTTTTTTTCATATAAAGAGCCCTCTATCTTCTTCTCGTTCGGTTTTAGATGAAGTTTATATAAGTGATTATATGGAGCATATACCGGGTCTCGATTCTGTGCTTCGTGACCAAACTCGTGAGCTATCGCAAAGATCATGTATGCTTCATTGAAGTGTTCTTCACTCACTAAAACAGCCCCCTCTAGCTGTTGGAAATCTGCTTCGAGAAAAGGGACATGGGATTTATAAATACTGTTTGCATAGTCAATTTTTGTGTCATCCTCGTGTTTTAACACACTTCTTGCGATAAAGATTGGAATATCAATACCTGATGCTTCCTGAAAAAACGAGACGAGATCAATCTTCTTTTCTTGTCCTTTTTCATCGCGTGCCGTCAACATCCATTTCTTTACCTTCTTGACATACATTCCATGCCCAAAAAATTTCTCTGGCTCGGCTTCAATCAAGGCACTCGCCAACTCGTTTCCATTCTTATCAACGTAAGAAAAATTGTGTGTTCGTTCTTTTGTATCCAGCTCAACTCCTTCATCTCTAGTAGAAGAGATAAATCGTTCAAAAAACTTTTTCATATATACCGCATCATACATAAGAAACATAGGCTCAACCATGATAGATACTGTAAACGCCCGTGAAACCCCTCAATCCGCCCGAGCAACCTTTTTCATTCCTATCATCCCTCAAAAATTTATGAGATGATGGTTCTCTTATCGCCGAAGGAGACCCCTACTCCCTCTGCCAGGGTAACGGTGGAGACAAGAGACAGGTTTTCGAGAAGGCTGGCGACCTCCCTCATGAGCCCATCATCGAAATGCTCCCTGGGGAAGCACAGACGCTCCTCATGTCTGTGGCCATGGGAAGAACATGCTAACTTTCCGTTTATACTCTGCGAACTCTGGATGTTCTGCCATCTTCTTTTCTAACAAAGGAATGCCAGACACCTTAAGGATGAGGAAGGTGATGGTCATGGGCCCGATCACCGTCAGCCAGCCATTTGGAACGGAAAGGACCAAAAGCCAGATCCCCCACCACTGTGTTACCTCACCAAAATAATTCGGATGACGCGTGTAGGCCCAGAGCCCGCTCTGCATTAACTTGCCTTTGTTTGCTGGATTTTTAAGAAACTTGGCTAACTGTGCATCTCCCACTGATTCAAACAAAAAACCAAGCAACCACACCGCGATCCCGATCCCATCCAACAAAGTGAGTGCAGATCCAACATTCTGATTCATCACAAGCACAGGGAGTACAATCAAAAACAGCAACGCGCCCTGTAACAGATACACTTGCAGGTAGGAACGCAGATAAAACCAGCTCCCCCATTCGTTGCGCCATTGCTGGTAGCGATAGTCTTCCGTCTTCCCCTTGTTTCTCGCATGGATATGCCAAGCGAGACGGAGCCCCCAGACACTCACGAGCGCGCACGCGAACAACCCCCGTAAGCCGTGTGCCGCGCCAAGCAAAAAGGATGAGCACGAAAGCAGAACGAACCCTAAGCCCCACGCCACATCCGCGACATCGTTTCGTTTTTTCACTAAAGACACTACAAACCACCCACTCATGTAGATGAATAGGATGAGCAGGAGCGTGACAAAATACGTCATAGCCCCATCTTGTGCGCAATCAAGTACGTGACGGTCGATACGGAGGCCGCCAACACCGCGCCCCAGGCCAAGTCAACGATCGTGATGAGTAGTGGCCAATCCTTTGTAACCGCAAGATTCGTAAGGTCATAGGTCGCATAAGAAACAAGACCAAAGAATGCTCCAAGCAAAAGGGCGCGTGTCCACGACCCTTGTTGCATCGCGGGCGTAATCACAAACACCACAAGACCCGCAATAAATAACAGATAAAACAAAATGGCAGCCATCCAATTCACATCCGGCTTTAAGAGCGCGCCGATTTGCTTGGCATAAAACCCCTTGGCCACGACCCCAATCCAGAGCATGTCTATGGCAAAGAATACGGGTAACGCGATGGCATATAAACGAAAAAACATAGATATGGGAGTGATGCGAGGGTTTAGAACAAGCGCGTGGCAGATGCTGTCCAATGTCATTCTACCATTATCGTTTAACTGCGAGGAAAAAAACAAAAAAGCACCACGTTTGTGGTGCTCATGTAACATCCTGGCTACATTTCTATTCCCAAACTTGCAGTGGCAGAAATATACGCATGATTATCTTATGCAGCGATAATAACCAAGCTCAGTGTCAACAAGATAGGACTGCCAATACTCATCGCCGTACATGTCTAACCCTTCTTTGGAAACAATGGGTAATAATTTATCTACCGCAGAAAATCCCACCTCCTTGAGCAAAGCTTCAAATGTAGAAGGTTCAATATAATACGCCTTTAAGACACAGATGCTTTTTTGGTCCCTATCGAACAGCTCTAGCGTCATCGGTGTACCGTCTTGATACAACCCATGAACCGTTTTACGCGCTCCATACTCCATCAAATCTCGACCCGACGGAATGTCGATAATAAATATCGCTCTCCCACCTACTGTTAGCGCCTCTTTTATACTTTTAAGAAAAATAGTCAGCTCAACTTTTGAAGGAAGGTAGTTGACGAGAAATGGAGCACAGACGATATCCGCCTTTGGCAGCACCCCCGTGAAAACGTTCTCAACAAGGTACTCTGTATTGAAACGTGATTCTTTTTTCGCCATATCGATCTGCGTCTCAGAATTGTCGATACCAAGTACGCGCTTCGCACCAGCATCAGCAAAAGCGCGCGAAAAAAATCCACTGCCACAGCCTAAGTCCAATACAGTTTTTCCCGACAGCGCTCCGCTCGCTTGCAAAACGGTGGGCAACATCGAAAAATATTTGTCCTGCTTCAAATCAGTCTGATGATATCTCATCGCTAATCTGTTGTAGTCATTCAGCTCCATACTCATCAGAGTTTAGCCTACTCAACAAAGGACGGCTCGTCCATGTCCCGCCGGTTCTTATTCCTGAGTGGGTATTAACAAAAACAGGTTTGAGTTTAAAGGTGTAAGAGAGGGATTTTTCCATATTTAGAGATTTTATCAATTATATACACGTCAAAATATTGATGCAGAAAAGCCCGGGCCAACCTTGCGGCTGACACGGGCTTTGATCCCCTACTCCTCGTCGGATTCGCGGTAGAGCTGTTCGAGCATCTGCCACGTTTCCGCATCGACGATGAATTCGGAGGCGGTATCCTCCGCCATCACATCGGGATCGTCGAGATCCACCCAACGTGCATCGCGGTCGATGCGCGAGAGACGGAGAGCGCGACGGGACGAGGGCATGGGATCTTTGAGAGAGTTCATGGTTCGCTCCAGCGAATGAGACAATCCTGCTGACGTAGCGGGAAATACTCATCCGAAAGAAGGGATCATCGTGGACGACCATGAAAAGGAACGGCGAACTGGAAATAATGCATGAAAAAGAAGAAATTGTCAACCTTTCGTCTTTAAAATGTTCTAAGATGAACCATAAATAAATACATTGACTTTTGTTAAATTTTGTTACATAAAGCTCATGTCACCACCAACATATCCGGTGACAAAGGAGTGGCCATGGGGGCCTTTTCCAACTCGATCTCGAAGAGACTTCGCATTCTGATGTTCGTCCAGATCTTCCCGCTCGCCCTGCTGCGAGCCAAGATCTGGGGGCTGGACCTGAGCATGGTCAAGGCAAAGCTCATGTCGAAGCGAAACGAAAACATGTCGGGGGAGCAGGCGGATGCAGCCGTCGAGGCATACCGCCGGTACCTTCTCCTCGCGGCAGTCGCGAAGTTCCCGGTCGTACCAACACAGGAAAGTGATGCCGCATGGCATCACCACATCCTGCACACGAAAGCCTACGTGCGCGACTGCAGGGACATCTTCGGATGCTACCTGCACCACCAGCCGGCCATCGAGGACGGACCGACTGAGGAACGCGAGGCCCTTCAAAAGTACTTCCGGAAAACTGCAGAGCTCTACCGTGCGCTGTTCGGAGAGAACTACATCCAGATCCAGCGTCTCATTGCACTGGATGGAACATGCTCATGCCCTCAACAGCAGTGCTCCAATCACTGCGACTGCGATCGACACTGCGTACGGCCGGATCCGCGCTGCGGAGCGCAACCGACGGTGCACGCCGACGGTGCCCGCCACGGTGGCTGTTTCGGCCAATACCAGGACATGACGCTGCACGGAGAGTGCGTCGGCGAAGGCGTCGAGTGCGGAGCGCTGTGTTCGGACCTGACTCCGACCGTCACCAACCAGAGATAGCCATAACAGAGAGGGTGTTTCGAAATGGAAGACGGTAAAACTCTGAAAGAGCCTGCTGAACCCGTACTCAGTGCTCACGCGCGCATGCTTCTCACGCTCGCCGCAGAAGGGGCACACTCAGCTCGACCGTGTGGGGGATGTACGCACACATTCACGGGCTATGTATGCACCCGCCCGTACGGTGCATGCAGCTCGTCGGCACGAATCGGGTGCTCGTTCACTCGATAGAAAACAATCCATCCCCCTCGCAGAAGCCGACGCCCTCGCACGTTTCCACCCACTTCTGCGCCAACCCCACGACCGCGATGAAACACATCGCACCTACGGTTCGTGGGGCGATGTGTTTTTCATACAAAAAAGCCACCTTCGTGGTGGCTTCTTCGTTGGCTCCCCTGAATACTTGTTTACCGAACTTTTCAGGATTTATCCGATGGTAAAAACCAGCATGGAGAAAATGGGGAGATTGGCGTTTCTCACCACAACTCAAAACTCATAACAAAAGGTCTTTTGATTGACATTTTCCCATATTTTAGCCAAAGTCTTTTCACCATACCCTAAACCCACGGAGGCAATGTATGGTCGAAATCGAGGTTCTCAGCACTTTCAAGGGACACAAGACCATCTACATCGAGGAAGGAGAGCCGGAGAAGCGCGCCGAGCTGTTCGACGCTATCAGCAAGATGCTGGAGCAGAAATACGCCGTGTTCCTCGTTCTCGGCAAGAACGGTGAGGACACGAGGCGGATCATGGGGTACGACCCCGACAAGAACGAGTGGATCCTGCAGGCTACGATCGACGAGCGGACGGCCTCGAGCGTCCGCAAGATCCGCCGCTCCGCTCAGAACAGCCGCGTTGCGGCCATCGCCGCCACGGCGGGAGGCTGAGCATGACCACGGGACATCCTACGAGATTCTACGGAGAACTCGATCGACTCCTGCAGGAGAAGCTCGGAATCCTGTCCGGCATCCCTCTGGGGCTTCTCGAAGGGGCGAACATCACCACTCGAGACACCAAGCTCCTCGATCTCATGAAGAGCATGGGTCAAGAGCCTCCTGCGGATCACACGGCCCAGATCATCGAAATCGAGGGTGATCCGTGGAAGATCATCAGCGTGCGCTGGATCCTGCGTCCGTGGAAGGGCATGCACGGGTTCGTCTACGTCATCGAGAACCAGCGAACGCTGGCGCATCGAGTCGAATTCGCCCCGATCGATCCGACCACGAAACGCCTCACCATGCTCCTCGACACCGGCGCACTCACGAGCATGTTCAGCCTCGCCGAGGCAGAGAGTGTGGCCGCAGGTCGCCTCAAGGAGGCGCTCACCGAGCACCAGTGGAACCTCTACAACCTCTTCGGCTGTTTCTTCGAGCAGGGCAAGAGCGGCGTGACCTACATCGTACGTAAGGGGCGTCCGACACTCGCGCTCCGGATCGAAAAACCCGCACCGAACGAGCCACCGGAAGCGAAGGCACGGGTCAACATGCTGGCCGCTCTCTGCCTGCATCCGCTCGGCTACTACACGGGCAGCTGGGCTGGCGTCCTCCCTCCGTCCGATGAAGCCCTGAGCCACGTGTGCCTCATCCGCGCGGACGAGCACTACTTCTGGCGCAAGGCCGAACAACACGCCCTCGAGACGCCCGAGAGCGGACTGTGACAATCCCAACCTTTCGCAGAAGCAGACGCCCTCGCGCGTTCCCGCCCGCTTCTGCGCCAACCCCACGACCGCGATGACACACGTCGCACCTACGGTTCGTGGGGCGATGTGTTTTTCATACAAAAAAGCCGCCTTCGTGGCGACTTCTTCGTTGGCTCCCCGGAATACCTGTTTACCGAACTTTTCAGGATTTATCCGATGGTACGGGTGAGTATGGAGAAAATGGAGAGATTGGCTTTTCTGAAAAGCTGATCTTAACGATCAGCATAAGCAACAGTGTAGCCAAAATTCATTACGAATGGGTGATCAACGACGCTTCCAGATGAACTCGTGACTATCTTGTTCCCAAATATATCCGTATACGTAATTTCAAGCAGTAGGCCACTCTCCTTCAATCCCTTCCAAAGACCCAGATCGGTCTCTGTCCTTTCTGTGAACAGAACCATATCCTCATCTTGCTTGATTGAAGGAACTTTAACTTCTAAATTCAATACAGGAATCTTCAACTCGATGTTTAAAGCTAGGCCTCTGCCAGAATTGAGTATTTTTAACTCGTAGTAGTGCATCTTTGAATCCTGGACGGGCATTAGTTGCACTGGCTCAATAATAGGCATGAAAGATGCTTCGGTTGCCCTTTTGACTCATTCGCTTGTTTCTTCGAAGCACTCGCCGGATACCATGCTGCAAACGCAGCGACCACCGTACCAACGCTGGATAATACTTCCCAAATATTTAGATGAGATCGCATAATAAATTATAGACTAGACCATCATGACGTATGAGCCATACTATCAAAATGCCCAGAATATCCAATCAACAGATCAAGAACCCACTGAAATTTTTCTTTTATGCGCTTTTCGATCTCCATATATACTGGATTGCGCACATTCCTCATGTAATTTGAGAGAAGATCTATCTGATCCTGTAATTCAGGCTCTCTAAATAGCATTCTTATTTTATTATTTGAATTCTGCAATCTAAATAGCGCACCTTGATCACAGGCCATTTGATTCCCCGCAGGAACAGAAGCCATCTGCAATTTGAAGCCAAGCAATCCGTCTTTGAGGAGTGGCTATTTCTTCATCAACCATTCTCGAAGGCTGGTAAATTCTTCACGCATTTCAAGAGTAGGCTCAATCCGCACAGCCTGAATCAAAAGATCTCGGTATTTTTTTAGTTTTTCTGAAAATTCATCTACGAGAACGGCGGGATTTGCATTGGCGTTAATAAACTCAACACATTTTTGAGGATTCATTACTACAATTCCCAAACTCGCTTTAAGCTCGTCCGCTTTTTTCAACAACTCCCCATCATCCGTAACAAAAATATCTCGCTTGTTTATACGATGCCCAATTAGATGGTCTATGTCATTAATCTTGTTTCCGTATCTTTTATCTTCTTTTTTCAAGCCTGGGAATACAATCTTTTGGATCTCATTTTGAATAGCAATATGCTCATCGCCCCCAAGTACATCCCCCGAATCCCAACGCGATGTGTCCAATCGCGCAATGGTTCCCACTACTGGAAACATTTGTATACGCTTCAACATTTCCGCCCTTCTCGCAGCATCCTTATCCTTACTCAAATCATTTTCAACCCTTGTCGTTATTGCTACATTCACATTTGATTCGAGTGCATATCTAACAATTTCAGCAAGCTCTTCAATGGAAGTTCCTGATATGGACATCCTATCAAGGATATTGACTACACAATTAGCGTCGAGTGTTATTTTTAACATAAGGGGCTGTGGAAGCCGATACATTCATCATATTGCCTCCCTTTGTGCCACATTGGTTTTATATAAGCTGTACCACAGATGAATCTTTTTCGCTGAATGGTACCCTTGCATGGTTCTTATCCAACAAACTTCACAAGCTCGTTCCAGATCGCATCCGCTATTTCCACTTCGCCACTCTCCATAGCCTGTTTTGCGAGTTCATCGCCACGCTCTCCTGGAAGACTCACTCTCTGACCCGTGATGGGTTTTGCAGATTTGATGCTTTCCACGAGTTCACGGCTACGCTTCATATACTCTTCGGTTCCAGCAAACAAACCTGGATCAAGAGCCAAGACAAAGGTTCCCGCACCATCCTCACCATGTCCACCAGGAAAGCCTGCAAGCGAGAAGGCACTACCCAGAAGTTGGACGAACAATGAAAGGCCGAATCCCTTATGCCCTGCAAAGGTTGTGATCGCCCCGCCAACAGCCTCTCCTTCACCCTTTCCCAACACTTCCTTGGCATCCGTAGTTGGTTCGCCTTTCTTGTTTAGCCCAACACCTTCTGGAAGCGGTTCTCCTTTCAACATGGCTTGAACAACAGCGTAGTAGGCAACCGCAGCAGTGGCGGTATCAAAAACAATCTCCCCGCCTTCATACGGGAACGCATACGCCAAAGGATTCGTACCGAGCTTTGGCTCTGCGGAACCTGTGGGAGCAACAGCCGCCCAATCACCGTTTCCGACACAAACAAATGCAATGTATCCAGATTGAGCTATTCTGCGAGCAAAATAACCAATGGCACCCGATGATGTATGTGTATGATTAGAGGCAACCACCCCAATACCATGTACACGTGCAAGCTCAACCGCCATATCTGCGGCTTTAACACTCGCAATCATTGAATGACCACCCGATACCAGCATGCCACACTTATTTTCTTTTGCTACTCGAAAAGGCTCCACCTCACTCGCATACGGAACGCCACCCGTTGCGATTTTTGCAATGCCTTGGCTGTTACCGCGCAGTTGGGCATATAACAAAACATCGCTGATGATTTGCGCATCTTCTCCGGTATAACCAAGCTTCTGTACGCCTGCGGATACTTTGGCTTGCAGATCATGAAGTGGAATTTTCATGGGGCTAGATTATTTTGAATGACCATTTAACCAGTCGATGATTTCATCCGTCATCTGCTTCTCTCTTCCAAAATAACTATGCGGAGCACCCTCTATGATCTTTGCCTCAAATGAAGGTGCTGACTTCATCTTTTTGCGTATGACTTCTAGGGCACGTCGAGGATCACCGATGACAGCATCATCATGCTCTCCAAGAAATGCCAGCGTTGGTACGGAAACTTTTTCAAGCATAGATGACTTTGTCTCATCGTAAAGATTAAATACATCGACCGGATAATCCCTGCTAGAAAGATCCAAATATGTCTTTGCAGAGAGATAATACCCGCCCAGAGCTTCTTTGGGAGAAGTTCTTCTCCTTTTCCATCCTTCATCATCTGTTTAGCTGTATCCGTAAACTCCTCATGGGCGTCGTCCGCCTCTGCAAGCGCCACCATATCGGGCGGAGACATAAGAACAAGACGGGAAACCCGCGCATCACTCGATGTGGCCAAATAATAGACAACCTTCACCGCCCCAAGGCTATGACCACACAGAACGATTTCTTGATACCCAAGAGTCTCCAAATGATTGATCGCGGCGCGAATATCTAAAACGCACTCTTCAAACACCTCAAAAGCATTCCCTATACGTTTATATTCTTCTTTATCTCTCTTGATAGGAAAATCTGAAATTGTATCGTGGCCGCGTGTATTTACGCTGGCAAAGGCATATCCAATACCAGCTATCCGATCCACCATTACGTCAATAAAACGATTCTCATAAAAATTTCCACCCATTCCGTGAATGTGTAGATAGACCTTCTTTGTCTCGTGACTTGGTTGGTAGATGATCCCTTGGAGGATGAGTGCATCCTCCGTCGTAAATCGGATAAATTGAGCGTTCATAATGATAGACATTGTATCAAGAGATACAGCATTCAGCACTCTATCCAGAGAACCTATTCCGCGAAGCCAGCTTCTTGGTTTAAGAATGTTTTCATCTCTTCGATTGATGGAACAAGATCACCCTTTTGCAAACGGAAGCGTTCTCTCCTGAAACTTATGCGCAAGAACTAAAAACACCCAACCTTCGTTGAGTGTGTTTAGTGGCTTGGCTTTACAACGAGGCTCGAACCTATTTCCAGTCCCAAATCTGACTACAAGGAGGGGTATGGGGAGGATATCCGCCCCATCCCTTTGAACCCTCTGCTAGTTGAACGACTAGTTGAATCAGTGTTCAACTAGCAGACCCAAGAAAAGCCTCTAACCCAAGCCAAATTCCAAAACCACAAACTGTCGACTACTACTGTGACAACACAATCCACTGAACGACAAAGTATATATACATACT
>CAZRDS010000002.1:0-5279 GCA_964598895.1 uncultured Gammaproteobacteria bacterium
ATCGACCTTTACATTATCAGTGTAACGCTCTAACCAACTGAGCTACACGCCCTCGAACCCGAGCCTTATTGGCGCAGGTAAAATACCGGATACCCGTCCCCTTGGCAAGGTAGATCTTGCCGGATCCGCCATACCGAGCGACTTATCGAGATTTTCTAGCCAAACAACTCCTTTTTTAGGCGTGTTTTGATATCCACTCCTTTGACCGTGAGCACTTCTTTAACCTGTTCCATAAAGGCTTCCGGACCACACATAAGGTAGATATTTCCCGGCTCATCCTTGCAGTATTTATCAAACATCGCCTGATTGAAACGGCCAGTCTCCCCTGTCCACTCGCTAGAAACGTCACCTCCCGTCAGGGTGCAGATGGCTTTGAATTTCGGCGACTGGAGGGCAAAGTCATCTAACTCCTCAAAGAAAACGGATTCTTCGATAAAGCTATTGGAGTAAAAGAGCACGATTTCAATTGGGAGTTGGCGAGCCAAGACTTCGCGAATCATGCTGCGGAACGGCGCGATTCCAATTCCTCCTGCGAACATAACGAGCTTAGGCGCCGTCTCTGGAAGTACAAACACTCCGAATGGCCCCTGAATCCCGACCACATCCCCCGGCTGAAGCTGCCCAGCTTTTTTGGTAAAATCTTTTTCAATTTTAACGGCGAGCTGGATCTGTTTCTTGGATTCCGTCGGCGCAGAGGCAATGGAAAACGCGGCGCGCCCCCACGACGATCCATCCTGGTTCAATAAATGAAGGTACACCCATTGTCCCGCTACAAAGGTAAACGGCAATCCCTGCTCGGCACTCAGCTTGAGCGTAAAGACATTCAGCGTTTCCCACACCAACTCTTCCACCACATAGCGATTGACTTGAAGGACAGGAGGGACATTCATAAGAATGGGGAAATCATATCAGGTCAGATGAATGCGGACAAAAAAATATTACCCAAACAACTCTTCGATCATTCTCGGCTGCATTCCCATGATTTCCTCTCGATACCCAAGATCTGGAACTGCGTGCGCGAGAAAGATCGGCTTTTTTAAATAAAATGCAAGCGCCATCTCCATGAGGGTATTCCCACCGATATACCCCGCTATTCCTCGTTTTTCCGGGTTGACTACCACAATCGCGTCGGCCCATTCGATCTTCGAAAAATGATCTCGAATAGCGCGCGCTTTTATGTCGGGCGGCTCCATCCCTTGGTCCTTTCGCCAAAAGACCTCGGGGCGCTGAACTTCGTGACCGTGAGCATTCAGTTCTGCTTCCAGTTTTTTCATGTCTTCTAGAAAGACCATACTGCCACAAAGCGTAAGTTTCATGCAGATCAGTAAAACACAGACGCCTCACCCAGAATAGAGTGAGGCGTCTGTTCGATCTAACGAAGTGGCAAGTTTTAGGCGTGACTCTCTGCACTATACGCATCCATCGCCTTCTGAATGGCTGCCTTTGTTTCGTCGAGGTCCTTGTAGCCTTCGATCATAATCTTGTCGTACTTGGCCTTCTCGAGCTTCTTATATTCCTTGAAGTAGATCAAGAATTCTTCGCGGACATGCGCAGGAAGATCTTCAATGGTTTTGATCTCATCAAAGCGAGGATCAACCTTCGAGACAGGCACTGCAATGATCTTATCGTCTGCACCATCCTGGTCGGAGGTACGGATGAGTCCAATGGCTCGCGCTTTCACTACGCAGCCAGGAAATGTTGGATGCGTGAGAAGTAAACACACATCAAGGGCATCACCATCCCCAGAGTGCGTCTGTGGAATGAAGCCGTAATCAAATGGGTAGAAGGTAGACTGGTGCAGGACACGGTCGAGCTTGAAGTAGCCGCCTTCTTCGTCATATTCCATCTTGTTCGACGTTCCCTTCACGATTTCAACGACCACGTTAAACGCATCTGGCGTTCCACAGGGAACTTGATGATAGAGGTTAATGCCTTTCATAGTGGGTCTAGGCTAACGAATTCTCGTTCGAGTGTCGAGATGGGGTTATTTTTTGATATCCACGACCACAATCTCCGGCCGCGAACCCAAACGCGCCCGCACGCTCGATTCCGCAAGGCCACGCGAAATGATCACACGCATTCCTTTCCAGAGCTTTTCTCCACGATCAAGCCACTGCGGCGCGGATTGCGGAAGCGGTGTCACCGGTCCATACCATGGCAAGCGGATCTGTCCGCCATGCGTGTGGCCGAGCAAGACAAGATCTGCAGCATTTTCTGGGAGATCTAAGAGCAGATCTGGCTCATGCGTCGCAATGATGCGCAACCCTTTTTTTGGCTTCTCTAAGAGACGTAGATCCGGTGAGCCGTACCAAGAGTCATCCAAGCCGATCACTTCGAGTGAATCTGCTTCTGTGAGCTTGAAGGCACGTGCTTGGTTAGTCAGATCCCGCGCCCCCCGTTTCTCCAATGCTGCCACAAGTTTTTTTGGGTCATCAAAGAAATCATGATTCCCCAAGACAAACCACATTCCGAGCGACGGCTGAAGCTCGAGAATGGGACGGAGAACCTCCAGATCTTTTTCGCATTCATCCACAAAATCCCCTCCAAGAATAACCAGCCCTGGCTCGAGTGAGCGCACATGATCTGCGATCTGTTGGTAGAACGAGCACTGTTTCTTTAGGCCAGCATGGAAGTCCGACAGAAAAACCAGCCGCAACTTCTTTTCTCCTTCACCCAGCGAATGCATCGTTGTCTGTACCAAGCGTGGTTCAATGAACCCTCCATAGACAAGGACACCCAGCCCAAGCACTCCCAGTCCTGCAAGAAAGATCCAGCCCACCCACCAGCCGATGACGCACAACCCAATACAACTCACTACGAGCACCCAATATAAGGTCTCGAGCAGCGGCCCTCGCCAGCCTCGCGCGTGAAGATCAATCATTTTGCAAACTCAAGTGCCATCTGAACCAAGCGATTGGCATAACCCCATTCGTTGTCATACCAAGCCACCACTTTCACAAAGTCCCCCTGGATCACCCGTGTAAGTCCAAGGTCCACAATCGCGGAGGCGGGGTTTCCAATGAAGTCAGACGATACGAGAGGTTCATCCGTTGTTTCCAGAATCCCCTTCCAACGTGCAAGTTTTGCCGCTTTCACAAAAACGGCGTTCAATTCTTCGACCGTCGTTTTCTTTTTCAAGAGCACGGTCATGTCCGATAACGAGACAACCGGGGTTGGTACACGTACAGACAACCCATCAAACAAGCCTTCTAACTCTGGAATCACCTGAGTCGTCGCAATCGCGGCACCCGTCGTCGTTGGCACGATATTCTGTGCAGCGGCACGTGCTTCGCGTAAATCTTTTGCGGGCGCGTCCTGCAAGACCTGGGATGCGGTATAGGAGTGTACCGTCGTCATCATCGCGCGCTTGATCCCGAAGGTCTCCTCAAGAATCGCCATGACCGGCGTGATGCAGTTTGTGGTACAGCTCGCGTTATTGATGATCGCAGATTTGCTCGCCGACTTTTGATTCACTCCCATGACGTGCGTTGGAACACCGTCCCCCTTAGCGGGAGCCGAGATAATGACATGCTTCGCGCCTGCCGCGAGGTGGCCTGATGCGCCTTCATAGCTCGTGAAACGCCCGGTGCATTCAAGGACCACATCCACATCAAGCACGTTCCACGGTAGGTTCTTTGGCTCCTTTTCCGCCGTGACCACGATCGTTTTTCCATCAACGATCAGCTTGCCTTCTTTTGCTTCTACCATTCCTTCGAAGGGGCCGTAGACCGTATCGTGCTTCAGCAGATGCGCGAGGGTTTTTGTATCTGTCAGATCGTTGATTGCAACGATCGTCATATTTGGATAGGCACGCGTCGCCTTCAACGCATGCCGACCGATTCGACCGAACCCATTAATCGCGAGACGAAGTTGTTTCATAGAAAAAGCAGAAGGAGAAAATGCTAAGGGGGCTAGAATGATACCGTGAGCGTCTTCATCTTAACAGGATTGTCCCAAGCCCCACTCTCACCTGTGAGCACCTGAAACGTCCGCGCCCCTGTCCAATGAATCGCTGACCCATGCCATGAGCTCGAAGGCTGTGAGGAGAATACATTTCGCCCACGCCCTAACAGGACTGGCGAGTGCCCTGCAACCCCTTTGCCAGTTCTTAGATCCTGAACTCCCACCTCCTGACGAATATCTTGCCCAATTAAATGCTCGTTCACCTCCGCAAGATAGCGCTGATCGGGGGAAATCGCATAGTCAAAAATTCCTGGACCAGAGAAGTACGTCACCTCACCCGGGCTCGAACGAAGAAAAAAACCTGGCGTATCTTCCGAAGGAAGTCCATCAGCGGAGCTCGGTGGAACCGTCCTCAAGAACAACACTATACGGTTCGAGCTAGGAACCTGAGCTAAACGTACAGAGAATGGCATGCATGCTCCATCTATGCGGAATTCATGCCCCCCGACTAATGGATGATCAATTACACTCTCCACCAGTGTACTCGTCACCGCCCCTCCTCGCTCTTCGCGTGGAGCTTCGAGCGCGTAATCTGTGCAGGTATCTTCATTTGATTGCGGTACTTTTGTGGGTTCCTTCGCGCGCGTACGATAAACCGCTTGTAGAGCTGCCCCGACCTGGAAAACCGCGCGCACCTGACACAGATTTTTTTGCGTTGCTTCCAAATGAAGGCTCTCGTTTCCCGCAATTTGATAGGCATCTCCGTCGAAAGACGTACTCGCACGTAAAGCCGTGAGAGGGCCCGGCACAAGCGCTACCTCCGTCACACAGGCGATTGCACCCCCAACCGACTGACGTTCAATAATCCTCAGTCGTTGAATCGTCGACGTCGAGGATGGAAGTTGTTTCCAAAGAAAAAGTCCGTTCGTGGTAGGAATCGTAAGTTGAATCCCTAGGGTGGATGAAGCGTACATAACGGACGACGTACTAAACCCTTGTATATCGTCCTCCGCTGCAATCACCGCCGTCTCTTTGGACTCTTGCCTTTCCGGAGACGGTGCCGCGTGCCGTGCCTCAAACAAGGCGTATTCCATCACACAGAGCAACATCAAACACAGTCCGCCCATGACAATATACGATCGTTTCATGCGGCTAGTATACTCTATTCCCAGGCTCTAGGAATAGAAAACAACTCTCATGTGAGAGTTGTTTTCTATTCTGTTTCTGCGCATTAGCACGTCAATGTTGGCGCCGCCATCTGCATACGCGTGAAGCGCGTAGGAGCAATCTTTTCTCCGATCTTCGCAATCTTCTCGTTCAAAAGCTGTTCGATCGTCTTGTCTTCATCTTTGATGAAGGACTGCTTGGTCAAACAG
>CAZRDS010000002.1:5298-23369 GCA_964598895.1 uncultured Gammaproteobacteria bacterium
TTCACTTTAATCTCTTCTGGCTTCTTATCCTCGGCCATTTCTGCCAAGAATTCTGCCTTCTTCTTTTCGACTTCTTCCGCCGGGATCAAGTCAGGGCTCACGTACATTGGATCAGCCGCCGCAACCTGCAACGCCAAATCTTGTGCGAGCTGCTTGAATTCCTCTGTACGAGCGACGAAGTCCGTTTCACAGGAGAGTTCGATCATCGAAGCGAGCTTTCCGTTGTGGTGCACGTAGGTTGCGATCAAGCCTTCGGTAGCCTGACGTTCTGCGCTCTTCTTCGCCGCTTTAATCGCCCCCTTCTTTTTCAAGACCTCAATCGCTTTCTCCATGTCACCCTCAGCTTCGTCCAAGGCTTTTTTGCAATCAACCATCCCGGCTCCGGTCCGGTTGCGCAATTCCATCACCATCTTTGCATCAACGGCCATATAATAATTCAATAAAATGAACTAGATCTTCGGCGACAAGCAATATACTTGCTTATTTCGCCATCTGCTTCACGAGCGTTCCGCCAAGACGGGCGCGCGCACTCTCCCATTCCTGACGTCCTTCGTTGATCGCCGCAGCCATCATGTCAGCCATGAGTTTGATTGTTTTTGCCGCGTCGTCGTTACAAGGGATTGGGAAGTCAACGTCTGTTGGGTTCACGTTGCTGTCGCAGAGAGCAATGATTTTTACCCCACGGCGAAGCGCTTCATCAACGGCTGTTTTGTCCTTGCGGATATCGAAAACAAACATGGCGTCTGGCACACGTGTCACGTCTTGCACACCACCAAATTTCGTTTCAAGCAACTTGATTTCTTCATTCAACTTGAGCTGTTCGAACTTGGTGTACTTCGCGAGCTCACCTTTCTCTTGGCGACGCTTCAAATCCTTATATTTGCGGATCTGAGTCGAGACGCTGGTGAAGTTGGTGATCGTTCCACCCAACCAGCGATTGTTCACGTAGGGCATGCCACAGGCTTTAGCCGCCTCTTCTACGGCCGTCATGGCTTGCTTTTTTGTCCCGACAAACAAGATCGAACCCCCACGAAGCGCTGTTTTCTTAGCGTATAAGAGAGCAGCTTCGAGCATGGAACGTGTCTGTTCAAGGTCGATGATGTGAATTCCATTTTTTGCACCAAACAAATACTTCTTCATTTTTGGGTGCCACTTGGAGGACTGGTGTCCAAAGTGAGCGCCGGCTTGAAGAAGATCAACAACGGAAGGGGTCGTAGGCATAAGAAAATCTCCTTTATACTCTCGTTTCCCAGCTACCATATTTGACCCGAAGGTGAAACAAGGAGAGCGGCTGGTTTGGGACTGAAACGCGAGACGTTGAATTAAGTGGCGCCACTGTATCGAAAACGGTCTTTTTTGGCAAGAACTCGGCAAAAAGAAGCATCAAAAACGCAGTAAAACGTCGAATGCCCGGCTGATGCATGAGAGGTGTTGGTCCTGGAGGACCAACGACCCATACGACATTACGTCGTATGTGCACCAACCGGGCTTCGGAGAGAGAAGGAGCAATAGCTACCGCAGCGCTGCTGCGGGGGGGTCTAGTGTCCGCCGCAGAGCAGCGGCTGGGACGGGCTCTGGAGAGCCACCCGCACGACGTAGATCCCGGCGTCGGGGGCGTACGCCCGCGTGTAGTTCACGAAGGGCGCGCCGCCGTCCGTGACGCACGAGAAGCCGAGGCAGGTGAAGCTACTCCCACTCCCGCAGCCGCCGCACGTGGCGTCGGTCGCGCTGCAGAAGTAGGCGCCGGTAGCGGCCAGGGGGCGGATCTCGAGCCCCCAGGCCCGCTCCTCCCACAGGCTCACGAAGGTCGAGGTGCTCCCCGGGACGGTAAGCTCCCGGAGATTGATCCGGCAGCGTCCGGCCGGGATGCCGGGGCCCGTGAGGCAGAGGCGGGGGTTGACGTCGGTCCTGACCCAGGCCCCGACGTCATTCGGCGACGCGACGGAGGCCACGCGGATCTCGAGTCCCACGATCCGCGAGTCCACGAAGATCACGTCGAGGTAGGGCGGGACCGGGGGCCGGCAGACCGAAGCCGTACAGACCCGCGTCGCGCAGATCGTGCCGCAGGCACCGCAGTTGGCGATGTTCGTCCTGAGGTCAGTCTCGCAGCCGTTGGCCGCGATGCCGTCGCAGTCACCGAAGCCCGTGTTGCAGGGACCCAGGCGGCAGACACCCGCCGTGCAGCTGGTCGCCGCGTTGGCGAAGCTGCAGGCCGTGCGACAGGCACCGCAGTTGCTGCGGTCAGTGAGCAGGCTGGTCTCGCAGCCGTTCGTCGCCATGCCGTCGCAGTTGGCGAAGTTCGGGGCGCAGGTGCCGAGCACACATGTGCTCGAAGCGCAGGTCGCGGCGGCGTTCATGAAGGCACAGGGCGTACCGCAGCCGCCGCAGTTGGCGAGGCTGTTGGTCGTGTTGA
This sequence comes from uncultured Gammaproteobacteria bacterium, assembly GCA_964598895.1. GTDB lineage: Bacteria > Patescibacteriota > Patescibacteriia > 2-12-FULL-60-25 > 2-12-FULL-60-25 > JAGOTP01. Next base: position 7,712 of record CAZRDS010000002.1, read on the forward strand.
CCTCGCAGCCGTTCGTCGCGTTGCCATCGCAGTCGCGGAAGCCCGTGTTGCAGGTACCGAGCGTGCAGGCGCTCGAGACGCAGGCAGCGCTCGCGTTCGCACGCGGCGCGCAGACCATGCCGCAGGCGCTGCAGTTGGTCGCGCTCGTGCGCGTGTCGACGCAGCTGCCGCTGCAGAGGGTCTCGCCGGGGATGCAGATGGCGTTGCAGGCGCCACCCGAACAGGCCTGGCCCACCGGACAGGCGGTGCCACAGACGCCACAGTTGGCGTTGTCGTTCTGGAGGTTCACACACGCCATGCCGCAGCGAGTCAGCCCGCTCGGGCAGGCCACGTCGGCCGGAGCGTCGGTCGAGGCGTCCGCGGCATCGTCGCCGGGACCCGCATCGCTCACGTCGGCTCCGACCTCGGGGCCGGAGTCCGTGGGAGACACATCGGCGACGTCCACGCTCGCGTCTCCGCCGTTGTCGGTGGGGGCGTCGGGCGCGTCGAGCGCATCGACACCCGCGTCACTCACGTCCGCGACGTCACTGGCATCGACCACGTCCACGCTCGCGTCTCCGCCGTTGTCGGTGGGGGCGTCGGGCGCGTCGGTCGGCGTGGCGTCGGAGGCATCACTGCCACCATCGACCACGTCCGCCGGGGTGATGTCCGCGGTGACGTCACCGAGCATGTCGCTCGGAACGTCGACCACGACCACGTCGGGGCGGGGGGCGTCGGTCGCGCAGTCCGGCCGTGAACCATCCACCGCGACCCGAAGGTCGCGCGCCTCCGTGGGGGTGTTGTCCACCCCCGTGCACCCGCACATCAGTACGAGCGCCACGAACCACTGCATCAGTTTCATCATCGCGTCGACCCTGTCTCCGGCACGCAGCCGGGCTTCGGAACCTTGGAACGCTGAAAAACCTTTGAATCGCAGAACAACTGGGCCACATGGTCCAGCTATTCAGTAACCGCTTGTTGTAAGCTGTCATCCTTCTGTCGTTGACCGAGGGTCAAAAACAAGGATAACAACTAAGTATAGCCAAAAAAGAGCGATTTTGTCAATCGCCCTCCTCTTCATCTGTCCCCTGCTTTCCGGCTTTTAAGGCTTTAAATACATCAATTAGCTCCCCATCCAAGATCAAAAGGATATTGTGCCAGCTCTTTTTAATACGGTGATCCGTGATTCGGTCCTGCGGATAGTTATAGGTGCGGATCTTTTCCGAGCGGTCCCCACTCCCAATCTGTGAGCGACGTTGTGCTTCCAGCGCCGCCTGCTTTTTGGCTTGTTCTTGCTCCCAAATACGAGCACGCAACACAGCAAAGGCTAACTCACGGTTCTGTGTCTGTGAGCGCTGGTCCTGACAGTTCACAACGATCCCCGTTGGAATGTGCGTTAATCGCACGGCTGAATAGGTCGTGTTCACCGATTGCCCTCCTTTTCCTCCTGCACAGAACGTATCAATACGAACATCTTTGAGTTCAATTTGCACTTCCGTCTCCTCGATCTCTGGCAAAACAGCCACCGTCACCGTCGAAGTATGCAAACGCCCTTGTTTTTCCGTCGCTGGCACACGCTGTACCCGATGGACACCGAGTTCATACTTCATCCAACCGTAGACATTTGCTCCAGAAATACCAAAGATCACTTCTTTATAACCACCTTGTTCGTTTCGCGACTCAGAAAGAAGTGAGATCTTCCACCCCTGACGTTCCGCAAAACGGGTGTACATGCGCAAAAGATCGAAGGCGAACAAGCCCGCCTCATCCCCTCCCGCGCCCGCACGAATTTCCACGATCACATCTTTCGCGTCCATCGGGTCCGGTGGAATCAGAAGTAATTCAAATTCTTCCGTCGCGAGCGTGAGTTTTGGAAGCAACGTCTCGCGCTCCGTTTCGCCCATCTGTCGCATCTCCTCATCATCCGCTTTTGCCGCCTCTTCCGCATCGCGCACGGCCGCTTCAAGTGAAAGATAGGTCTGCGCCGCCTCTGCTAACTCTACCGTATGGCGATACTCAATCGAAGCCTTTTTGTAGGCTTTTTGATCGGCAATCAACAACGGATCTGCCATACGCTCCTCCGCTTCATGCTTGGCTGCGATCGCTTTCTTCGCCTGTTCGGTGAATTTGACCATAGTTCAAAGTATATCTTTTTAAAGCCTGAGCTGTATACAAATGCTTTTACGCTAATCAAAAACACCGACTCTTCTTACCTGTATCCAGCCTACGCTGAATACACGAAGAACAATCGGTGTTTGAACGTCGCTAAACCTGTGCAGCAACTTCTGGCTTGGCTTTCTTGGCGTCCTTCTTGGCGGCGCGTGTCGCTGTTTTTGCTTTCTTCGTCGCAGCTGCCGTCGTGGACTGCTTAGCAGCCTTCTCTTGGAACTTCTCAATACGACGTGAAGTATCGAGCAATTTTTGTTTGCCTGTGTAGAATGGGTGGCAGGCAGAACACAATTCAATGTGAATATCCTTCACGGTTGAGCCGGTTTCGAATGTATTTCCACAAGCACACGTGATCGTGGTTTGTGCGTGGTAGGTTGGGTGGACGGAGGCCTTCATAATGGCAAAAAGACTATCAGAAAGACTGTTCGGAGGCAAGTTTTACGCTTTACCAACAGATTATACGCCGAACCACGGCCCAATAGGCTCGTAAAAGAGGGTTGCCAATGTAATCCAAGAGAGGGTTTTTAACCGATTCTTCTTGAAATGAGATGTCCGCGACTACAGGCTTCAAGAACGCTCGATCTGACACCGTCCGCATCTGTTGCATCAGTTTTCGACGTTCTCGAACCCATTTGCGGTAATCGCTTGAGAACCAATCACGGTAGACCTTCAGCTTTAAGTCCGCCCAGCCGCCCTTGATCGAGAATAAGAGAATGGCCAAATCCATGACAACATACATAGGGAAGAGCAAGACCAAGGTCGGCCAGCGATAGTACATGAAAATGAGAATGGAACGATTCTTTTCCATCCAATAATAATTCATGCGATTTTTCCCAAATTCGTAGTAATGCCACAGAATTGAGGTAGGCTCCACAACCGTTTTCAATCCTCGCAAACGCAAGCGCATCGTAAGATCGGTATCTTCATGGTACGAATAAAATTTTTCGTCGAAGAGCGGTTCATCCTTCAGTGCAGAAATGCGTACCAGCACAGCCGCACCAGATGCATATCCGATTTCTAGCTCAGGATTTGTTTTTCGTTCTTCCGTAAAAAAAGCGAGCGCTTGATCCTTTGTCCAACGATAGCCACGAGAATATCCAAAGCCCAAATAATGAAAGGCGTTTCCGACTGTATTCACCTTATCCCGCTCTTCACCCAATAGAATTAAGGACTGCACGCAGGCAACGTTCGGATCTGTCTGAATGCGTTCAACGGCTTTGAGCAGATAGTCTGGATCGACATCTGTATCTTCATTCGTCAGATGTACAAATTCACACCCTAGCTCCTTTGCCTTGAGATACCCAAGGTTGTTATTCCCAGAAAAACCAATCCATTCGTCACGATGGATATACGTGATATTCGGTAACTCTTTTCCCGACTTCGGCATCCATGTTTTCTCGAACCAAGCTTTGATGGAATCGATCTTTCCCTTTGACTCAACACAAATCAGCTCCAGCCGATCCTTAGGATAGTTTACTTTTTCAAGCGACGTTAAACAGCGATTAATATCCAACTCCCATTTGGCGTACGGATACGTCAGGTAAATGATGCCGATCTTAGGAAGTTGGTTCATACGTTAGAGGAGAGGATGGTGTTCGAGGCCAAGTGCGGCAAGCGCCTTCCGACGGCGCCAGGCTTCCGGCCATGCGTACAAGATAGACAAAACTCCGCGGAAATAGACCGAGGGAGAAGACAGAAAAATGAACACCAGATGAATCGCCTCGTGTGCGAGAGAACGAAGAACATCATACGCTCCCAGTTTCAGAGACCCATGGTAGGCGTAGAGTTTCCATTGATTACGGAACATCACTTCACGCAAGTGGGCTGGGCGCTTTCGCTCATCGAGAATGCGCGCGTAGATTCCTTTTGGTGCCTTAATGCTGCGCCGATGAAAACTCAAAATCGACGGGTCGAACCAGGCGTGGAAGCCCTTGCGATGCAAGCGAATCGCCAGGTCCACATCTTCACGATACATGAAAAAAGTTGGGTCAAAGAGGAGCTTCTCGGGAGAAACGGCTTCAGCCGCACTCCGCTTGATCATACAGACCGCCCCCGACACCCCCATTACACGACGCGCCTCGTTCAGTTCCGATCCAATGTCTTTGCGTTGTTTGCCTGCCGCACGATCAACTACATTCGCCAGACAGCGGTACTCGAGTTCGATCGTATCGACGAAGGTTTCTGGACCAACGACCTCCTCTTGATCAACCGGCGCAGTCCAACGATAGACGATACCGACAACCGCTCCGGCCTGCGGATCCTGCTCAAACCGCTTCAGGCAGCGTTCCAAATGGTCGGGCGCCAAATAAGCATCCTCGTTCAATAATAAAATATATTCCGCATCATGCTTTTGCATGAGGGCATTATGGCCGCCCGCAAACCCAAGGTTTGTTGTACTTTCTGAAAACGCAACTGACACCCCACTCTCGGCCAAGATCGCTGCTACTTTTTTTCGCTCCTCCTCATCACCTGAGTTTTCGCAACAATAGTAGACCCAATCTGTAACGGTTTGCGCTTTCAAACTTTTCAACAGCATCGGCAGATAAGCCGAACTTCTGTAAAACGGCGTCTGGATCGCGATCTTAGCCATAGCTATGGAAGTGGCTTGAGGGCGGACTTGGTGCGGAACTCGCGCCAGCGATCAACCAACCACAGGCTAGAAAGTCCAAACGGACGCGCCATTCGAAGCAACCAGCTTTGCCATTTCGGTTCCCATTTCTGGAAATATTGGATCATCGATTTTGTAAATTGTTTCTGACTCCAATAACGAGTGCGCTGTTTGAAGCTGCGTCCCACGTAATCGATGGCAGTAATCGAGGGCACGTAACGCACCTTCATCCCCTTCTCAATGACTTGGCGGCAAAAGTCGACTTCTTCAAAGAAAATATAATACCGCGGATCGAGGCAGCCAAACCGCTTGAGTGCCTCCGACGTGATCAAGAAAAAAGACCCACGGACGGAATCCACGTCTTGCTCCTTTTCTGCATCAAGATCTTCTTGCATGTAACGAGCGAGCAGTTTTGGAAAAAAGTGTGGGAGCTTCAAAATGATCGCAAGCTGAGACCAGACATCTGGAAAACGTCGAACGTGAGGGACCAAACGGCCCTCTTCTGTCATGAGCTTTCCGCCGATCACGCCTACTTCAGGATGCGTGTCCGCATACTCCACCATCTTCGCCATCGCTTCCTTGGTCACCCGCATGTCTGGGTTCAATAACAGAACATGGCGAGCGCGCGAAGCTGCAATGCCTTGGTTTACGGCATGGGCAAAACCCGTATTATAGTGATTTTTTATGACCTGTACCTCCGGAAAACGCTCTGTAATCGCTTCAGCCGTCCCATCTTGAGACACATTATCGACTAAAATGATCTGGATTTTGACCGACCCCTCACTCTCAAGCAGCGTTTCCACATTTCGGACGGTGAGGTCCCGAACATTGTACCCAATCGTGATTGTTGAGATATCCGCCTCAACCAGGGGTGGTGAAATGAAGGTCGCGGGAGAGGACATGGATGGGGTTGGCAAGCTGTTTTCGGACTGGTAGGGTCGGACAACTGACACTGGAACGCTAGCAACTTCTTCCAAGATACGTCAACCTCTCTAAAACCCCTTCCCTATGCGATTATTGGTCTGTGGCGGCGCCGGCTTCATCGGGTCAAACTTCATTCGGCACATGCGCGAAACGCATCCGAATGTGTGTATCGTAAACTTCGATAAACTGACGTATGCCGGAAACCTGGAGAACTTGAGCGATATCTCGCAAGATGTTCGGTATCGTTTTATCCAAGGCGATATCACCGATCTTGAGGCTTTGAATACAGCCATCCAGACCCATGGAATTACGCATGTCATCAATTTCGCGGCTGAAACCCACGTCGACCGTTCGATTCATGGGGGCTGCAAAGACTTCGTCCTGACCAATTCTTTGGGAGTTCAGATGATCTTGGATGCTGTCCGGACCAATAAAATTGAAAAATTCGTCAACGTTTCGACAGATGAAGTCTACGGTTCGCTTAAATTAGACGAGCCAACCCTCTTCAGCGAGGACACCCCTATCACCCCGAACATGCCGTATGCAGCGGCCAAGGCTGGGGGCGACCTCATGTGCCGTGCCTACCACATGACGCACGGCACACCGGTCGTGGTGACGCACTGTTCCAACAACTACGGTCCGTATCAGTTTCCAGAAAAGCTCATTCCGTTTTTCATTTTCAAACTCTTGAAGGGCGAAAAGGTACCCGTCTACGGAGATGGAAAAAATGTGCGTGACTGGATTCACGTCCGCGATCACGCGCGAGCGCTCGACTTGCTCTTAGAGAAAGGCGTGCCTGGCGAGATCTATAACATTGGCGTCGACAACGAACGCAACAACCTTGAACTCACCTATTTGATGCTGGAGCTCATGGGTTTTGGTCCGGATCGCATTGAATTTATTACCGACCGCCCTGGTCATGATCGTCGTTATGCGATCGATGCTCGGAAGATCACAGCCCTTGGCTGGAAGCCGCTCTACACACGCGACCAGTTCCGCCGTGGCATGCAAGAAACGATCGACTGGTATCGTAGCCACAGCTCCTGGGTCGAACATCTCCGAGAAAAGAAACATGCCGAAATGAATTCCTTCCAGAAAACATTAAACGGAACAGCAAACCCTACAGCCGTTGCGCAACCAGGCATGGTGAATACTTCACCAATCACACCTGCTCCGGTTGCAACACTGGCTGCTCTGACAGGAGTGCCTGCGTCCATGTCCGCCCCTCTGTCCTCAGCGACTACCTCCCCCGCTCCTCAGAACGGCATTCTGATTTTTGGGGCTGGTTATTTTGGAAAGCGCCTCGCAGAACTCATGCCAAACAGCGTTGTGAGCACCGTCCGAATTGAAGATCGTGCCGCGGTCGCAGCGGAACTTGAACGCTACCGCCCACGCGCTGTTATTAATGCCGCTGGAAAAACAGGTACGCCAAACGTTGACTGGTGTGAAACCAACCAGGTCGAAACCTACCAAGCGAATACCGTCGCCCCTCTTCTTTTGGCAGGTGTCTGTCAGGAGAAAGGGATCTACCTGATTCAGCTTGCATCAGGCTGTATCTTCTACGGTGATTCTCCAGATTCGCGTGGTTGGAAGGAAGAAGACGCAACCAACCCTCAAGCCTTCTACTCACGTACAAAGTACGCCGCGGACTTAATTTTGGCCCGCTTGCCAAAAACAGCCGTCGTACGTCTGCGCCTCCCGATCGACTTTGTCCCATCGCCAAAGAATCTGATCACAAAGCTCTCAGGCTACAAGCAGGTCATTGATGTTCAAAACAGCGTCACGATTGTAGAAGATTTAGCGAACGTGCTCTTAGGGCTTATCGAAAAAGGCGGTACAGGGATCTTCCACGCCACCAACCCCGGAGCTCTCCGTTACCGCGACATGCTTGACCTGTATCGTGAGTTAGTTGATCCAGCCCATCATTGCGAATGGATTGGGGATGCGGAACTTGCGACACGTGGACTCGCCGCCAAGAATCGTTCGACCTGTATTTTGCAATCGACACGCTTGGCTGAACTTGGGATCCATATGCGCCCCATCGACATCGCGATCCGTGCGACGATGGAACGCTATGCCGGGCTCAAAAAAACAGCTGATCAAACTCCCGCCGCAAGCCCCACTCCTCTCGCCCCTCCCACCCTCTCCGTTTCCGCACATGTTCCGGAGATGAAAGGGATGATTGCCGCCGGTGGAATGGGCTCCCGCTTGATGCCGCTCACAAGCGTCACCAACAAACACTTGCTTCCAGTTCATAACAAGCCGATGGTCATGTACCCGTTGCAGACCCTGCTTGATGCTGGCATTCGAAAAATCTTGATCGTCACCGGACCAGAGTATTCTCATCAATTCGTAAAACTGTTGGGCAGTGGGGCGCAGTATGGCTGCAGTATTAGCTACCGCGTCCAGGACCAGGCTGGGGGTATCGCACAGGTCGTTGGGATGGCTGAAGACTTTGCCGGCTACGATAACCTGACCGTCATTTTGGGCGACAACATATTTGAAGACTCCTTCCGCGAGGAAATCCAGTCTTTCAAAGGAGGAGCTGCAGCCTTCTACAAAGCCGTTCCTGACCCACAACGTTTCGGTGTCATGGAAGTCGATGCGGCCGGACGCGTCCTCTCGATCGAAGAGAAACCAAAACAACCAAAATCCAACTTCGCCCAGGCCGGTCTCTACATTTACGATAACGAAGTCTTCAACATCGTTAAAACGTTGAAACCTTCTGGACGTGGAGAACTCGAAATCGTCGACGTGAACAATCACTATCTCAAGCGTGGTAAGTTGACAGCGAAACCCGTGAAAGGCTTCTGGTCTGATGCCGGAACATTCGCCAGCATGAAACGGGCGACCGAGTTCTTTTCCAGTCGCGATGGAAGCTAGCCCCAGAAAAGCCGTTGGACACTCGGTGGAGAACTCGTCATCATAGTTCTCATGTCAAAACATAAGCTCATTCTCTTGGGGGGAGGATTCGCCGGCACATGGATTGCGACACACGCCACCGCCTACGCCGACCGTCTGGATATCGTATTGATCTCGGAAGAGCCCGCTTTTACATTTAGCCCGCTCTTGATCAATGGATTGGCCGGTGATTTGAAACCGCAAGACTTTACGCTCGACTTAACGAAACTCGCGTCCGAACGCGGGTTTCGTTTTATCCAAGGAACGATTGAGCTCATCGATCGTACGGCGCAAAACGTCCGCGTGAAACAACCAGATGGAACCCGTCTCGAAGTCGCCTACGACAGCGCCGTCCTTGCAACGGGCGCCAAGGCAAACTTCTTTGATATTCCTGGGCTGGAACAAGCGTCTTTTGCCCTCAAACAACTCGCTGACATTGATCGCCTCGTCGCCCATCTTTCAGACCGTCTGATCCGTGCTTCAAAAGCCTGGACCGAGGAAGATAAGAGGCGCATTTTGTCGTTCGTGATTGTAGGTGGCGGGCCGTCTGGGATCGAGATCTTGGGTGCCATGCAGGAACGCTTGCAGTCACTCGCCTATCAGCAAGGGCTCGAGGCCGTTTTGCCGTTCATCAACATCACCCTGATCGAATCAAATAAATTATTATTCTACGGATTTCCGGAAGAGCTGTCCCAGAAGAGTGAGGCTGTTTTGAAAGAAGGTGGAATTTCCGTGCACTGCGATATGCGGGTGACAGGAGCAGCCAATGGCGTCCTTACCTTTGCCGACCAGTCCACACTGGGCTACGGAACCCTTATTTGGGCGGCAGGCGTCAAAGCGATCATTCCGCCTGTTCAACCCCCGTTTCAGCCAGGCCCCCTCAAACCAGACACATTCCTCCAACTCGATGAACATCTCTACGGCGCAGGCGATGCCGTCATGTACGAACAAAATGGCTTGAAGTTTCCGAAAAATGCCCAATTCGCCCTTCAAATGGCGCGCGACGTACTGACCAATGTGCTCCGTCGTATCGACGGAAAACCGCCCATCCCGCCACGTTGCCAGTACACCGCTGCCCTTGTGACGGTTCTTCAGACCGGGTTTTTCCGCATCGGATCGCTCGTCTTAAAAGGCCGCTGGGTCCACCCCTTCCGCAAGCTGCTTTACCGCTTGCGCCTGTGGCAGATTCGTACCGGGCGTTAGAACCGCCCCCACATGGTCCTCTCTCCCGATCAGGCGAAAGCCGTGCAACAACTCTATCGCTGGTTCAAAGAAGGCAAAGAGCAAACTATTACGCTCGGTGGTTATGCGGGAACCGGAAAAACAACGCTCGCTTCTGTCTTGCGTTGGGTCTTGAACGAACGTCATGCCGATTTGTCCGTCGCTTTTTGCGCCTTCACGGGAAAAGCAACTCACGTCCTTCGCCAACGGCTTGAGGCAGCCAACATGCTCCTCCCGCAAGACACGTGTTCAACGCTCCACGCGCTCCTCTACGTTCCCTACGTCGCTAAAGATGGATCGATCCTGGGCTGGCATCGTGCAAAGGAAGTAGAAGCGAACCTGATCATCGTCGATGAAGCGAGTATGGTAACTGAAGATTTATGGCGCGATCTCGTCAGCCTGAATGTCCCCATCATCGCGATCGGTGATCACGGACAGCTCCCACCAGTGGGTGGCTCATTCAACCTCGTACAAGAACCAAAAATTCGCTTGGAGCAAATCCACCGCCAGGCTGCCGGCAACCCTATTTTGACACTCGCCCAAGAAGCACGAACGACTGGACGGATTGAACCGGGGATCTACGGAAAAGGCATTGAAAAACTGAGCTATGCTAATGACGATGGCGATCGCATTCGAGAAATAACAGAAGACCTCTTATCGTCAAAAAAAGATGTACTGATCTTGTGCGGACGAAACACGACCCGCCAGAAGTTGAACACCGCCGCCCGAGCAACCCTCGGATTTGAAACTGGTGAGCCCGAAGGTGGAGACAAGGTCGTGTGTCTGAAAAACTCCTACGCCGTGGCAGGTGAGCCTTTGTACAACGGGATGATCGGCACGATCGAGACACTGAGCGAAGAAGGAGCTCATTGGTACGACGCAACGATTTCCTTTCCAGGCGAGGAGCGTGAGTTTTCAGGAATCATTTCGCGTCACCAATTTGGGAAAGATGCGGTTCTCGACAAGTTCGAAGGGATTTCGCCAAAACAGATAGGTGAACGCTTTGATTTTGGCTATGCCCTGACCGTCCACAAAGCTCAAGGCAGCCAAGCGGACACGGTTCTGCTCTTCGAAGAGCGGTTCCAAAAAATGAGCGATGACGATTGGAAGCGTTGGCTCTATACCGCTGTCACACGTGCCAAAAAGAAATTGTATATTGTAGGAGAATAACATAAGGTCATTTTATGCAGTCCCTCTACTTCGCTTACGCGTTTCCCTTCGATCAAGATCGACGTAATCTCGCAGAAAAGCGCGGCATCTCCTACCCTTCCATTGAAGTGGTTCGAGGTAAAATGATGGCCTGGAGAGAACTCTGGAGCACTACAAATATCGATGATCGGATTATCAAACTCCTATCCCAGCTTACGGGGGTCACCCTTCCTTACCCGCTGGAAGTCTGCGTCATTGGTGGAATGTTTAATGCGACGTCTGTTCCGCTGATTATTCCCATCCAAATGGCCTCCGGAAAACCAGTGAACGATCTAAATTTCTTACAGACACTGACTCACGAGATCTGCCATCGATTCGTTTCTTTCAACAAAGATTACCCCGGGATTAAAGCCTACTGGAATCATGTACGAAAAACGTTACCGGAGGAATCTTTGACCACTCAAAATCACATCATTATCTTCTCCCTTCTCAAGCTCGCTCTTCCGACCGTTGTGAGCGAAGAAGCTTGGCAGGAATGTCAGAATAATATCTTCCATGAAGACTATAAGCGCGCCTTTGACTTGATGCAGGTGCGCGGCGCAGTAAATTGCCTAAAAGAATTCACTGACTTTGTTACAAGTACCCCTTCACTTGATCACGAATAACACCGATCTCTTCTTCCGTCAGAGTTCCTGGATCATTCTCGTAAAAGCGTTTGCGCGGATCGAAACCAAGCTTTTCCGTGTCGCCCGAAAAACGCATCACGAGATGGATGTGAATATGCGGAACGGTTTGGCCTGCGATCGTTCCTTCATTCCAGGCAAAATTGAAACCTTCGGCCTTATAGGCTTTTCTCAGGGCAGGCTTCAGCTTCGTGAGAAGAGCAAACATCGCCTCCCACTCTTCTGGACGAAGATCTTCATAGGAAGGCACACAGCGCTTCGGACAAACGAGCAGATGAGCTGGTGCGATCGGAAAATACGAAGGAAAGGCCCAGGCCAGGTCATTTTCAATAATCGTTCGTTCTTTGACCTGGGGCAGTTCACAGAAGGCGCAGTGCATAGAAGTGGCCCCAGTATAAAGGATCTGTGGGTTTTTCGGCCACAAATCGGGTACGATCTCGCTTGACCAGTGAGGCCACGTCCGATACTATCGGGCCACAATTCAACCCCATTCCGAGATCGTCTAACGGTAGGACTCCTGCCTCTGGAGCAGGGTATCTTGGTTCGAATCCAAGTCTCGGAGCCAACAAAAATCACCTTTTAAAGAGGTGATTTTTGCTATACTCTCTCTTCATGAATTACTTAGCGCTCCCAGCGATCGTGCTAGTCAATGCGTTTCTCACGGGCTTGTTTACAAAAGTTGCCGATATCGCAAATGATGATGGTTTTAAAGTTGGTAATGCGTTGAATATCTTATTTGGAATTCTTTGGGGTATATTTGGAGCACTCGTCGTACTGGGGAATACTGATATCGCTGCCTTCTACTTTGGTATTTTGTTGAGCTGGATCCACCGCTATAAACTGGATAACTATAGTCATGGAATTGGGGGCTCGATTGTATTGGCAGCAATTTTTTACGTCCACCCAATAAGTCCCGTTCAACTCCTTATCACGGTCGGAAGTTGTGCTTTATTTACTATTTTTGGCTTACTCTCTCGTCACGAAGTGATTCGAAAAAATAGTTTCATGAACTATAATGGATATTCTTTTCTCTTTCTGGTAGCAATCGCTTGTTTCCATTCAAACATCTGGATTGTGATCGCTGCTTCACTCGCCAATGTGATTGGGTATCATGGAGTAAAGAGATGGTGGAAAAAACGAATGTCCACGAAACAGCAGTAGCATATCTTATGCTTATTCGCTGAAATAGGTTCTAACAGCGTCCACGATAGAGAGCCACGAAAAAACCACGCTTAACGCGTGGTTTTTTCTTTAGGAAAAATGGTATACTCCCCACAACTTCTATGCGCTCTTTTACAACAAGCCTAGGTCTTGCCGTAGCTTTGGTTGCGGCGTTGTGTGTATTTACTCCTCTTTCACAAGTACAGGCCGCTGCCGGACAGGTCCAAGTCACGATTCGAGATGAAGCGCGCACACCCATTGAGAATGCGACTGTTGAGGTAAGTTGTAATGGCACAACCTTCGCGAGTCTTGGGACAACGAGCGCAACCGGAACCGTCATCGGTGATCCAACGGTAGGGACCACGTGTATCAATGGCAGTGCGCTACAATTTCGTATTTCAAGCAGTACGTTTGATACGCAGCACTACCCTATTTACGGCTACAACCTCCTTCCATTCTACTCAAGCGTAGATCCAGCAGATGCGAGCTCAACCATCAGTGGCTCAACCAACGTCTACACGTTTGGCGTTGAGACCTCGAGCACCTACTCCATGAAAGTTTGGAACGCTGGGGGAGATGCAAGCGCCCTCCCCTTCCCAACTGGAGTTGCTGATTACACATTCACATCTTCCACACTCGCCTTCAATTGGGGAGGAGCTGCACCAGGCTTTCCAGGCATTGGGACCTATGATTGGTTTATCCAGGCGACCAAGGTCGTGACGCTCGGAGCAGGCTGGTATGAATTTGATGCGGGAAGCGACGATGGAATCATCGTGACGCTCGATGGAACGACGGTGATTAGTGACTACGTCCTCCAACCAATCCAAGCCATTCCAAATAAAAAACGTCTCTATGTGACGGCGGGCGTACACACGATCGATGTGAAGTACTACGAACACGAAGGTGTTGCGAGCTTGTACTTCAGCTTCTACCCGATTGATACCCCGCACGCTCCCATTATCGATATTGGGACACCCGTTCATTCACCATTGAATAATCGTCTCTCCCCGTCGCTCGGAATGCATAGCGACACTATCGGTACTGTAACCTTTGGAGGGAGCTGTACATCGACAGAACCCATCAGCATTGAGATTGGAACAAGCACCGTAACCGCGGCCCACCTTGCCGATGGGACCTATAGCGACTGCACCCTGACCGTGACCGATCCCGATACGGATCTTTCCAGCGCGCTTGCAATCCCTTCGTTTACCGTTGCGCCCCCCGTTCCGATCCACGTCGGGAACTGTGCCGCCCTCGAAGCCATCGATGCAACCAGCACAAACTATGCGGAGGATTTTGTCCTCGATAGTGATATCGACTGTGACGGAATCTCCGTAACTCCGCTCCACTGGTCAGGCAATTCCTATATTGGAACCTTTGATGGAAATGGGCATACCATCAAAAATTTTGTCATGAGTTCGTTCGGCTCCTACGTAGGGTTATTTGACCGTGTGAGCGGTGCAACCATTAAAGATCTAAACATCGGCCCAGGTTCAATTAATGACGGTTTTTCCGTCGGAGGTCTCGTCGGTTACGCGCTTGGGGTCACACTCACAAATGTTTCGAGTAGTCTCGATGTGATTTCAGATCCAGGCTTAAGCGGTACGGGTGGATTGATCGGTCAACTGACACTTAGCGATGGCGCGGAGACTACCTGGACGAATGTCACAGTCCATGGATCAGCGATCAATGGTATGCAGTATATAGGGGGACTTGTGGGAAGACTCACTCTTCGGAACGGCTCTACGCTCTCGGTCGATAACGCACACGTCGCGATGGACTTAGGTCCTGGTCACTTTTTTCCATTCGTCAGTTACGCCGGTGGGCTTTTCGGATCGGTCAGCATAGGCGCCACGAGCGCTCTTTCCATTACTCGATCCAGCGTATCGAGCACGATGGATATCGGATCAGGCGGTACGGACGGAGGTGGATTCATTGGGGTTCTGACCGCCGGCACCGATGGACCTGCATCTCTCACAATCTCGCATTCAAGCTCTTCGGGAAGTCTCACGGGTAGCGAGAGACTCGGTGGATTCATGGGAAATCTCACGACCTCAGACGGAGGCTCCGCGCATACCATTGATCTCAGTCATAACCAAACCTCCATGTCGGTCACCGGTGTGACAACGAACTTGGGGGGATTCATTGGGTATCTGTATAACGACTTCTCAGGTGCTGTTCACTCAACCATCACGTTCGACTCAGATAGCGCTACGGGTAACGTCGCGGGTGACGGCAACGTGGGTGGTTTCTTGGGAGGAACAGATGGATCTGGGCTCGGAACATACGTCCATCACACACGTGGAACAGGTGGGCTCATCATCACGAATAGCAGCGCCAGCGGTACGGTGACGGGGAACCTACTCGGCGACAATGCCTCAAATGCAGGAGGGTTTGTAGGCTATCTTTCCTGCAAGTCTGGGAGCGCGAGCCAGTTCAGTGCCTGTACCCTTCGGCAAAACAGCGCGAGCGGCAACGTGACAGGCTATCGCTATGTGGGTGGTTTTATGGGTCAAATGGATGGAGATATCAATTTGGAAGACAACTACTCCACAGGAAACGTGACGGGCGAACGTGATACGGGTGGATTCCTTGGGACGCTGAACTCAGAGTTCGGCTATGCCAACGTGAGCCGCGTCTACGCTTCGAGCACCGTGACAACCAGTGGTGGCTCCCCTTCAAATATTGCCGGGTTGATCGGTTCAGCGCAGAGCAGTAACAGCAATACCAATATCGACCACGCCTTTGCCATCGCAAGCCTTGTCGATGGAAGCGGCGCCGCACATCCAGGCTGGATGGTTGGGAACCTATCAGGCATCACTCCCATTGATCTCGCCTATAGCCCGATCTCTGGTCCCGCAAC
>CAZRDS010000002.1:23379-41040 GCA_964598895.1 uncultured Gammaproteobacteria bacterium
AACAGCCTGTATTCAAAGTGATCCCTCTGCGAGCTTCTGCACCGCACACGCAGATCCAACCTACTTCTACACTGCAACCAATGATCCTCTGAGTAATTGGAATTTCTCAACCATCTGGCAAGCACACGCGAGCAGCAGCTATCCAACCTTCCGCTTCAGCGCAGTTGTGATCGACGCGAGCGCTCCAGAGATCTCGTTCGTCACGGCTGTTCCAGAAACGTCGAACGCCCAAATTACCTGGACGACCAATGAACCGGCTTCGACGAATATCGCCTACAGTCTGGATAGCTCCTACGGTACTTACACAGGACTGAGTGATACGTTCCCACGTACGCTCTCCCACCGTGTCCTCATCGCTGGACTTCCCCCTTGTACGACCTACCACTTCACCGTCACCTCAGCAGATCGACTAGGGAGCGCCAGTACGAGCTCCCCATCCACCTTCACAACCGCTGGCTGTTCAGGCGGCGGATCTGCAAGTCGTGGGTCAGCGGGTGGAGGAGGAGGTGGCGGAAGCAGTAGTGGAAGTGGTGGCGGTGGCGGTGGCGGGAGCGTACGCGACTGGATCACAATTACCCCTGTCCAAACCCTGCTCCCGACAAGCACACCCGTCATCACTGCGAATACAAGCACCTCGAACCAACCTGTCACAACCAGTGAGAGTTCTCGCGATAGCCGCTCTGGATCGAATCAGGGCTCTGCAACCACAGGTCGTCAGTGCTTCAGCTATACGTTCACCAAAGATCTTAAAACCGGGTCCAACTCCCCTGACGTGAAACAACTTCAGATCTTCTTGAATCGCCATGAATCACCCATTGCCGCCAGCAGTTCTGGGTCTCTGAGCAACGAAACAACTTACTTCGGACCAAGCACCAAACGCGCGCTTGCCGTCTTCCAGCGAGCCCATCAACTTCCGACCGATGGCCTCTTCGCAAGCACCACGCGTACCTTCATTCAAAACGCGATGCCCTCTACCACGTGTCCCGTCATCCAAGTATTTGGAAGGAGCCTGAAACAAGGAATGAGTGGCGTGGATGTACGCGCACTCCAGCGTTTCTTAAAAGTCAGCGAAACCAGCTTCTTCGGCGCAGCGACCAGAAAAGCCCTGCAAGCCTTCCAAGATGCGCGCCACCTTCCAACGACAGGAACACTCGATACAGCCACGCGTACGCTTTTGAACAACTTAGTAAACACGTAAAATCCCTGTTCACCAGAATAGGCACGTAAAAACCAGCCCCTTTGTAGGGCTGGTTTTTACGTGATTCGCTCTTGGTATAAAGACTGGAGTCCTCTTCCCAGATCTTGGGGCTAACCCCCAATGATCCTATGGAGCGCCATTCCCGCCGTGTACGAGGCCGCATTAGCCACGGCGGAGAGAAGGAGTGCTCTGCTCCACGTGAGTTTTAAGGCGCGAGCGTAGACAATCGCTTCGATAACAACCACGAAGATCTCCCCTATCAACACAAAATGTGCCGGTGGAACAAATAACGGAAACACAAACCACAGGTACGGAAGTGAAAGGACATTCACCATTACGCCCCAGAACAGCATCTCCCTCATGAGGATCGCTCCTTTCAGGACCCATCGAACCAAGACCCAAAGGACAATGAGCTCTACAACAAGATTTAACGCGAGCGAGAGAAAGAAGTAAGTCGCGTACGACATACCCACCTACTCGCAAGACCCCCCGAACAACGTCGCGAAGAAGCAACCGATCGCCCGCATCAAGCGCCCAAAGAGCGTTTCTTCCAGAATCTGTACACCCGAGCTCACGGAAGTAGCATTCATTGTAGAAGTATTCTCAGAAGCAACCGCTTGCAGGGAAGAAGTTGCCACAACCGGAACGAGGACCGTTGCAGGAATCGCAATAGTTGCCGTGCATTGATCATCAAACAAATATCCATTCTTGCGACGGCCCGCCGTCGCCGTGACATCCGTCGCCTGCGCAAGGCAAGCCTTTTCTTCAGCGAGCTCAGCCGCATTACACGCATCTGTCTTTTCTGTCACCATCAGGGTTTTATTCCCGATCATCATACAACGCTCACCCGCAGGACACTTTGTTACGACCTTGGAAAATTTATGACAGGTATACTCTCCGGCAAAATCATACTTCTTGCGCACCACATCCACACACGCCTGATACTGAGGAGTGAAGAGATAATATTTGTCGTCCGTTCCGATGTTATAGCTTGCCTGGCAGGTAAGGCGGTTCAGCGAAGATCCTAGAAAGTCATTTACGCGAAAAGTCGATCCGCCCACCGATCCTTCGATCGAACAGGATGTGATCGCTTCTCTGTCCGCAAAGATGGTCGATGTATCGACTTTACATCCATAGGCAGGACAAACGCCCTTCAAACTGAACTTCTGGAACTGTGCATTCGACCCACGACTCCGATCCGGGCCGGAACAGGTGACGGTAAAATCCACCGGCTGCGTCACATGTTGACCCGCTTGTTCAAAAAAGAACGCTGTTTCCGACGTCGGAGGAGCGGAATCCGCCAACGCGAGACCCCCAAAGATAAACGAAGAGCCTACAACAATCGCCACAAGTGAGTGAGTTTTCATACCTGTATCGTACCTCTTTTACAAACCACACACCAAGCCAGACTTTCGACAGACGCGTCTATCCATTGCATACAAGGTATACTTATCCCTATCACGTACGTCACAAGGCGCCATCTAGACCGTCATCTCTTACCATGTACCAAGACAGGATCAAGGAACTGCTTACCTTCACCCTGAAACAAGCCCGCGCCTGTGTTTTTGCGGGTGCCTTTTTCGTGCTCCTCTTCATCTCTTCCAAGCTTCCCCTCGGCCCTATTCATCGCTACGATTTTTTGTTTGTCGCCGCGATTTTGCTTCAAGTCATCCTTTATCTCACCAAAATTGAAACAAAGGATGAAATAAAAACGATCGCCTTGTTTCATCTCATCGGTCTCTGTTTAGAACTATTCAAAACCAGTCCTCACGTCGCAGCCTGGTCCTATCCAGAGCCTGCTTTCTTCAAGATTGCAACGGTTCCCCTCTACAGCGGCTTCATGTATGCCGCTGTTGGCAGCTACATCAGCCAGGCTTGGCGTATCATGCACCTAAGGCTCATCGGCCGCGTTCCCTATAAAGCGAGCGTCATCTTAGCCATCGCGATCTACTTGAATTTCTTTACGAACGTTTTTCTGCCAGATACGCGTTGGGTGCTGATTCCACTCGTCTTCATCGTCTTCCGTAATGTATGGGTTGAATTTATTGTCACAAAACAGCTGTACCGTATGCCGCTTAGCCTGTCGTTTCTGCTTATCGCCTTCTTCATTTGGATTGCAGAAAATATCTCTACCTACCTTGGCGCTTGGAAATACCCTCATCAAGACGGGGCATGGGATCTCGTGTCTTTCAAAATCATCAGCTCTTGGTATCTGCTCGTGATAATCAGCTTTATTTTGGTAGCCTATTTGAAACACGTAAAACAAGAACGCTTCAACGAACGTGAATCGAAAGCCACATAACAAAAGACCGCCCTTCGGCGGCCTTTTCATGTCTGTTGCAATCTTCTATTTCTTGGCTCCTTTGATACTTGGTGGAACAATTGGGAGCTGGTTCTGACCTCCTGCCGCACAAGCAGTCTGCACATCACGGAGCTGAACCTCAAGGCTCGTGAGACGTTCGACCAATCGATCCATTTCAGACTGGACAACCACTGCCGTGTTAGAAGTTGAACTCACCGAGCTTGCTTCAACCGAGCTATAGGCAATGACGCCTGTCAGGACAACAGCCAAGCCGCTTACGATCGCTGCTGCCCACACGTGGTTAACGCCACGAGCCGCATGGAGTGCATGATGTTCTCCGATCGAGGTCGTAGGACCCGCATAGTGCACGTTGCAGCTCACTCCACAGGCAGAGTGTCCACACGCGGCGCTCATTTCTTGCTCTGGAGTCGCCGAAAGACTTTCGTCCATTGCAAGGGGGGCGGAACGGCGACGGATCGTACGACGCTTGAGAGGGGTGACGGCCATAGGAAGGAGCTGGGGAGGCGAGAGAATTAAGGTATGGTCTAAGGATACCATAGGGGGTAAAACGACGACAACCTGAGGAGGCTAGTGGTTGACGGTCGCTCGGGTGTCCGCTATGCTTTCGACGTTCAAAACTTGCGCGTATAGCTCAGTTGGTTAGAGCGTCACATTGACATTGTGAAGGTCTCTGGTTCGAATCCAGATACGCGCACCACACAAAACCCCTCGTAAATACGAGGGGTTTTGTTATGGCTTTACAAAGAGCTTTGCGACCCCTTTTTGAGCGACCAACTTCCAACCCGGCATACTGAAGGCGATGCTTACGACCCTTACGCCTGGTTTCGCCTGGATATCTAGCTGCTTTTCAAGTTTAGCCATCAAACGAATCAATTGAAACGCGCACAAGACATCGAATTTTGACAGATCTTCGTGAAAAAAGTTCTTCTGTAAAATCGTCGCACGCTCCTTGAAGTGACGGACGCGGTAACGCGAGATCCAGGCCAGAATGGGGCTGATCTCATACCCAACCACATTCGCCCCCTGCTCGAGCGCCCCTAAAAGGATGCGCCCATCTCCACACCCTAAGTCCGCCATCCATTCCCCTGGTTTAAGCTGGGCGAGACTCATCGCGTCTTCTATATCTTTTTTACGGACCGGTACGTAAGGCGCACCCGCAAACAATCCTCCAAAAGAACGAGCTATGACATATGTTCCTCCAAGCGTAATCGCGAGGGAAAGAACCGCAACCGTCATTTCGCGTAAGCTACTCATAACGCAAAGCTTCAATCGGAGAAAGTTTAGCGGCTTTGCGCGCGGGATAATATCCGAAGACTAAACCAATTCCCGTAGACACGGCTGTCGCGAGCAAGATGGCATTCCCTGGGAAGACGAGGCTCCATCCCGTCTGGAACTGGGAGATAATGGCGATCCCGCCATAAGATAAGGCGAGCCCAGCAATAATTCCAATCACTCCCCCCATGAAGGTTAAACAAACCGCCTCGATGATGAACTGCCCCAGAATATCGCTCCGCTTTGCCCCAATCGACTTACGCAATCCAATTTCTCGTGTGCGTTCGGTCACGGTCACCAACATAATATTCATGATCCCAATCCCTCCCACGATCAAAGAGATCGCTGCCACAGACGCGAGCAAAATCTGCAGTACCTGACCGATCGCCCCCGCACTTCGGATCGCATCCTCTTGAGATGCGACACGGAAATCATCTTTCGAAAGGATGGCTGCTGGATTATCGATGCGATGCGTATCACGTAACGCGATACGTGTGCGCTCCATAGCATCACGTACATTTACCCCAGAAACCGGCTTCAACGAGATGAAGTTCAAATGCGTGCGATTGTATTGCTCAAGTGCGGTCGTAAATGGAATATAAACCTGGTCGTCGACATTGCTGAAGAAACGAGTTCCGCCCGGTTCCATAATGCCGATCACGCGATAAGACTTTTTGCCGAGACGAATTGACTGTCCAATAGGATCAACGGTACCAAACATCCGTTTCGCGATCGCCGGTCCCATCACCATGACAGCGCGACGCGAAATCATATCATCCTCCGCAAAAAACCGACCCGATGCTGGACGGACCGAATAAACGGCTACCTCTTCTGGCGCGCTCCCGCTCACCTGAGCTAACACATTCACTGAATCCACCGTCAACAAATCACTTACGATAACCGATGGCGTCGCCGTTTTGACCCAAGAAAGCTTACGCAACGCATGGTAATCATCAGCTGTTAAACTCTCTTTGATGCTATTGCTCGGTGGCCCGCCTTCTTTGGTATCCCCTTGCCCATTGGCCACAAAAATCATATCTGACCCGAAGGAGGCGATCTGGGAGAGCAAGTAGCCTTCAGCTGCTTGTCCAATCGACAACATCACGATCACGGAAGCAATTCCGATCACGATCCCCAACATCGTGAGTGCGGCGCGACCCCGCGTGCGACGAATGCTTTCTTGCGCGATGGTAAAGAGATCTCGAAATTTCATATTATTCGTGGCGCAAGGCTTCGATAGGACTCAGAGCTGAGGCGCGACGCGCAGGCGCATATCCAAACACGATACCAATGGCCGTAGAAACGACTAATCCAAGAATCACTCCCGTTGAAGAAATACCAAAGGTCCAGCCCGATTGAAAGGAGGAGATAATCGTAATCGCAAGCCAAGTCAGTCCAATTCCAAGCACGATCCCAATGACTCCGCCAAGCGTCGTCAGGACGACCGCCTCCACCAAAAATTGCCCAAGGATATCCCCTCGACGCGCGCCGATCGACTTTCGTAATCCGATTTCTTTGATTCGTTCCGTCACCGTCACATACATGATATTCATGATTCCAATTCCACCCACGACAAGCGAGATGGCCGCAATCGAAGCTAACAAAATCTGAAGAATACTCGTAATCTGCTGCGTATTTCGAATAGCATCGTCTTGCGTTTGAATATGAAAGTCATCGTCTTTTACATCCGTAATATTGTGACGATCGCGTACAAATTCTTCCGTTCTACGGATCGCGTCACTCAACGCCAAATCTGTTTTCAGCGAAATACCTTGAACAAATTTGCGATTATAGACATCCATCGCCGAAGACACGGGGATGTAGACGCGTTTGTCCAAATCTTGAAACGATTTGGTCCCCGCTTCTTCCATCACACCCGTGATGCGGAAGAGCTGCTTGTTCAGGCTGATCGTTTTTCCGATAGAGTCTTCTTGGCCAAAGGCGGACTTCGCGATTTTGGAACCTAAGACCGCCACACGCGCACGACCATCAAGCTCCGTTTCTGTAAAAAACTGCCCTTCTGCGACACGCGTTCCGTAAATCACCAACTCGTCTGGGGACGTTCCTGCAACCGATACAGACACATCATTCCCGTTGATACGCGCGGTATCATTCAAGGTCACACCAGCCACCACTTCTTTGACCCACGGAGCACGATGCAAATCTTGGTAGTCCTTAAAGGTCAGTGACTGCTTCACAAAGGCCGTTGGAGTTGAACCGGCGGACGGTTCCTTCGGGCCGTTTGCAATCTGTACCAAGTCAGATCCAAAAACCGCCACCTGATCAATAATGTACCGTTGTGCAGCTTCGCCAATCGATAACACTAAAATTACGGACAGAATTCCAATCACGATACCCAACATCGTGAGCGCAGATCGACTCCCCGCTCGGAGCAGGCTCTTAAAGGCGCTTCCAACAAGATCCGTGATCTTCATAGGAGCGCTATTTAATCAACGCGTCTTCACCCAGCTTGCGGCGGTTAAGAACTGGTCGATCAGACAGGAGGAGTCCATCTTTGAGGGTCAGGATGCGCTCTGCGTATTCCGACGTATACGTTTCGTGAGTCACCAAAATGATGGTATGTCCTTCTTCCATATTCAATTTAAGCAACATATCCATCACCTGTTTTCCCGACTTTGAATCGAGGTTTCCGGTTGGTTCATCTGCAAAAATGACGGCGGGATTTCGTACCAAGGCACGCGCGATCGCGACACGCTGACGCTCTCCTCCAGATAACTGGTTGGAGAGGTTTTCCGTACGATGCGTAAGTCCAACTGTTGCAATAGCTTTCTTTGCGAGTGCGACGCGCTTTGCGACAGGAACCTCTGAATACAACAGTGGCAACATAACATTCTCAAGCACCGACGTCTTCGGGAGCAAGTTGAAGGCTTGAAAAATGAATCCGATCTTTTCGCCTCGCAGCGTCGAGAGCTCGTCATCTTCTAAGCCAGAAACCTTTTTTCCATCAAACAAGAACTCTCCACTCGAAGCTGTATCGAGAAGGCCCAAGATCTGCATTAAGGTAGATTTTCCCGAACCAGAGGGTCCCATGATCGAAACGAATTCTCCACGAGGAATGGTAAACGAGACCCCATGTAATACCGGCGTCTCTACCTCTTCATTTACATACGCTTTCTTCAGATCCGTTATTTCAATGACATTCTCAGTCTTTTTCATAGGAGTCAAAGAAGGAGGCGCGGATTATTTGCTCGCCGCTTCTTTTTGACGAGCGGCGTACTCATCAGCCGTGAGTTCACCTACGATAACCTGCTCCCCTTCCGATACACCTGACGTCACCTCGATACGTGCCTCATCTGCACGAAGATCCGTGACAATCGCACGATCCTGAGGTGTTCCGTTCACCAGGACCTGAACCGAAGGTTTTCCATTCACCTGACGCACCGCACGTGAAGGGAGAGAGAGCGTTGTCGCCGGTCGTTCTGCTGTGAGAATCGTGACATTGGCTGTCATACCCGGCTTCACATCTTTACCCTGGGTATCGATGCCAACAATCGCCTTGTAGTAGACCGCATCCTGCACCTTTGTCTGATCCGGATATTCCGCCACAACCGTTCCTGTGAACGGCTGATTATCTCCGAAGGAATCGAGTGTCGTGGTTGCAGATTGACCTACGTTCACTTTGGCGATGTCTGATTCTGGAATTAATGTTTCAATCGTGAATTTCTCTTCTGCGATCATCCCAATCACTTTTGCACCCGCCATCACCTGCTCGCCAATTTTTGGATTCACTTCTGCGACCACGCCATCAACCGGCGCGACGATACGAGTATCATTCAGGCGTTCTGTGGCTTGGGTATAGGCCGTTTGTGCGTCCTGCAACTGGGCGCGGAGCGCCCCAAGATCCACGGAGCGCGGGGGCGCGCGACGCTGATCAAGGTTTGCTTGCGCGGATGCAACCGCTGCGTTTTGGACCTGAACAGCAGATTCTGCAGCGTGCACTTTATTCGCACGGTTTGTTTCCGCAATACGAAGATTCGCCTTGGCTGTTTCTAGAGCATTCCGAAGCTGATCAATACTCGTCGTTCGAGCGAGTTCATTTCCCGTAGCAAGCTGGAGAGCCGATGTCACCGTTGTACGCTGTGCCCCAACCGAAGCACGGTCACCATCGATCAGCGCCTTCTTGGCGGCGATTTCTGCTGTGGAAAAATTGGTCGAAGCGACCGTTCCAACTAACGCACGCTGTACAAGATCCAAATAGTGCTGGGTTTTTTCCAGCGCATCTTTTACCAACTCTGCCGCTGCACGAATCTGTGCATTGGTCGCATCGACGGGCAGAGTACGAATCGCTTGAGAAGCGGCGTCACGCGCTGCTTTTGCGGCTGGATAGTCATTCTTCGCTCCCTGAAGCGCGACACTGTCCCCCGCTCCAAAGGTCAGCGAATAGCGCCAACTCTCCGAAGGATTATCCACGCCAATCAAGAGATCCCCATCTGTAAGTCCCGTTTGGACGGGGCCAATTGCATTCTGCAAGGAATTTTTCAAAGAAACATAGCCATTCACCACGGTCTGGTCACTGGAATTGAGCGCGTTGTCCAGGTTCTTTTGGGCGGTATCAAGTCCGATTGTTGCAATATGATAATCATCTTCCACCGAACGCTTGGTAGCATCTAGGTCATTCAGTGCTTTTTGCGCATTAGCCTTGGCCTGGTCGACGTTCGCCTGTGCGATGCGGATGGTTTCTGCCGTTTCTCCTGCTTCACGCGCGCGCAAGTTTGCAAGCGCAAGGGAGACCGTAGACGCGGCCCGACGCACATTCAACTCCGCGTCCGTTGAATCAACGGTTGCGAGAATATCCCCTTTCTTTACGCGCGCCCCGACCGTCGCAGGCAATGCGACAAGCTTTCCTCCATTTTTGAATGAAAGGTCAATCCGAGCCTGTGGCACGACCTGACCGGTCGCCTCCACCGTCTGCTTCAACGCTCCCTGTGTGACAGGCTGAGTATCATAAAATGGACCTTTCGGAGCCGTGCTGCGCTTATACAGAATGCCTCCGCCAATAATCAAGATAATGATCAATGCCCACACACGCTTCTTTTTGAGGAGACGAGGAAATGTCATAGGGAGAAAGAGAGACTAGAGAGGAGGGGTAAGCTTATTCATTCGTCGCTTCGGTGAGTTGGCGCGTCATCGTGTCGAGCATGGATTGCATCTTCTCGAGTGGGAAAATGATGATCGGGCCATTCGGATGATTCATGACGAGCAGTTTTGCACCGGATACAAGCTTGAGCCGCTCACGAATATCCTTAGGAATAACGAGTTGGCCACGCTCGCCGAGGACGGTAGAACCCATCAAATGGCCATCTTCACACAAGGTGTTTTGACGAACCTTTTTCTTTTTCTGTGGGGGAGATTTCACGGAGCTCATAGAAATTGAATGATTAGTATGAATAGTAGGAAAAAACACGCAATCTGTCAAAAACCTCGACAACTGAGCCAAATTCTGGTGAAATCCCCCTATGCACACGCGTGAATTCGATTATGAGCTCCCCGCTCACGGCATCGCTCAGCACCCACTTGAAGACCGACTTTCGGCCAAGCTATTGTCGCTTCCGCGAGCATCCGGGCCAATGCAAGACCTTCATATTCGTGATCTTCCCTCGCTGCTAAAGGCGGGCGATCTCTTGGTGTTTAATGATAGCAAAGTCTTCCGTGCACGACTCCAAGCGACTCGCAGAGGAGGAACTGCCCCGTTTGAAGTGTTTTTGCTTCGCCCAGAGGCAGACACGTGGCTCGCGCTCATCAAAAACTCAAAACGCTTGTCCGTTGGCGATGTGATTACCCTCCCCGAAGGAACACCGGCCACCATTCTCGCGAAAGAACCAGATGGAGTGATTCGGCTTCAGATGAAAAAAAGCACGAGTGACATATTTGCCCTCTGTGATCGTGCCGGAGAAATTCCCACTCCCCCTTACGTCACAGAAAAAATCACCAACACTGACTCCTATCAAACAGTGTACGCCAAACATGTGGGGTCGGTCGCCGCCCCAACCGCAGGATTTCACTTCACGGAGGGGTTGTTAAACGAATTGAAACAGAAAGGGATTCAAATCGCCTACGTGACACTCCACGTAGGCCTTGGAACCTTCCGCCCTATGCAAGACGGGACCCTCGAAGAGCACGTCATGCACTCGGAATGGGTATCCGTCTCACAAGAAACGGTGAATATAATCCAGCGTACGAAACAAGCAGGTGGACGCGTCGTCGCCGTTGGAACGACAAGCTGTCGCTCGCTCGAGAGCGCGGCACAGGTGGGTGAACTTGTCCCTTTCGAGGGTATGACGAACTTGTTTATTCAGCCCGGCTCTCCGTTTCGTGTGATCGATGGACTTGTGACAAATTTTCATCTTCCAAAATCTACCCTGCTCGTACTCGTGAGCGCGCTCGCCGGACGAGAGCGTGTCCTCGCAGCGTATGAACACGCGATCACGCAAAACTATCGCTTCTATTCATTTGGTGACGCCATGATTATTTTATAATCCATGGGACTTGTGCTAAGAACTGTCTATGGCTTTTTCTCCTCGTCAAAATAAGCGCAATTCCGCCTCCAGCCGTCAGTTCGCCAAGCCGGCTGCGCACACAAGCTGGAATCGTGTCGCAAACTGGTATAGCAATCATTTGTCTACCGGGGGGACGTATCAAGACAAGACGATCTTCCCAGGGGCACTCCGCCTCCTCGCTCCAGAAGCGAACAAGCGCTACCTCGATATCGCCTGTGGCGAAGGGTCCTTTTTGCGCTTAGTTGGGTCCGAACAACCTGCAAGCGACCTCTACGGCATCGACGCCGCCCCGGACCTCATCGCTCACGCAGAAACACTCCGCAAAAAAGATCAGCGCTTTCACTTCTCCGTAGCGGATGCACAGCGCGTGTCAGCCGTCGTCGCCCCAAAATCGATTGATGGGGCGACCTGTCTCATGGCGATTCAAAATATCGAGCACATGGATTCCGTCTTCAAAGAAACAGCGAAAGTTCTAAAACCAGGCGCCTCCTTCGTGATCGTCATGAACCATCCTGGATTCCGCGCTCCACAACAAAGCGGCTGGGGTTGGGACGAAACGCGCAAGCTCCAGTATCGCCGCATGGATCGCTACCTCACACCCTACGCGCAACCGATTATCGCTCACCCAGGGTCAGCGCCATCCGTCAAAACCCTTTCCTATCATCGTCCCCTCACGAGCTATGTAGCCGCCTTGAGCGCTGCTGGATTTGTGGTGGACGCCCTCGAAGAATGGATCTCCGATAAAGTCAGTGACTCCGGCCCGCGCGCCAAAGCCGAAAACCTCGCCCGCAAGGAATTCCCCCTCTTCCTCGCCATTCGCGCAAAACGGACATAGCACTCCCTCCCATCCTGAGAATGAGCTGAGGGTAGATGCTCCTGAACGCTGCGAGGAGTGTTTGAGCTATCGTGAGCAAATTGCGAACAAACAAAAACGGAGTGAAGATCCCCTTTGTGGATCTCGAAACGACAGTCCTATGCGCGAGTTGCCTCGCAAGTGAAGGAGTATCTACTCCCAGTGATACCCACTCAATACCCCGCTTTACGACGATTCGCCACGTGCTCTTCCAACGTGCGTGCGTAGTAAATCTTCCCTTGTTCATCCGTCAGGAAATAAAGATAGGTTGAAGGTGTTGGTTCAAGGACCGCTTTAATTGATCCCTCGCTGGGATTTGAGATTGGTCCCGGAGGTAAGCCCTTGTTTTTGTAGGTGTTATAAGCGCTGTCGACGTTCAGATCTTCTCCTGTCGCCCGCGCGCGCCCAGACTTGGTCACGTAATTCACCGTCGCATCACTCTGAAGCGGAATCCCCTGGCGCAACCGTCGTAAGAAAATGCCTGCCACCATGTTTCGGTCTTCTGATTTTGAAACTTCTTTCTCCACAATCGAAGCGAGCGTCACGACTTCATCCAGCGTTTTCAAAGGCGTGCTAGCTGAGGTGATTTTTTCCGTGGCGATGCGTTGCTGAAACTCTTCCAGCTGCTTCACGATAAGGCTCGTTGGTAATTGTGCGTGCCACACACGATACGTATCAGGAAAAAGATACCCTTCCAAACTACGTGTAGCGGCAAGTGTTTTTAAAAATGAAAATTTCTCCCGAAGGGATGGATCAAACGAGCTCCCATCACCCTTTTGCCCGAGGACGCGGGTAATCTCTTCTTCGGGAATTCCTTGCTCCTCTTTCAGCATCCTTCGAATATCTGCGATCGACCAACCCTCGATCACCTGGACTCGCACCTCATCACGCTCCGGACCGGTGGCGAGCACAGCAGCAATTTGAGAAAAACGCTGCCCAGGCTGAATGAGATACGTACCCGCTTTCGGATGGCGTGCCGCTGAATCAAAGAGCGCGTAGGTTCGATACCAAAAGGGACTTTCAATAATCCCCTCGTCTTTAAGTTTATTCGCAATCGTGTCGACATCCGCCGTCTGTGTCAACGTAAAACGCTTGGTCGTTCCAACGGCTGGAGACCCAATCCAACCTAAAAAGACCAGTCGTCCAACGAAGACCAGTAGACCCAGAAAAACCATCAAACCAACAAGCTTTTTAGCCATGCGTGTGTTCGCGATAAACTGCTGTGCGCCGCACCGCTCCTCGTAACAAACGAACGACCACAACCGCCAAGAACCCTACAACTAACCCAGCTAGGACGTCCGTCGGATAGTGGACACCAACCGCGACCCGGCCAAACGCCACCCCAAAGGCGAAGATGAATGGCACGATGGCGGCGCGAGGATTCGTCCAGGCAATAGCAAAGGCGAGTGCGAAGGCTGCCGATGCGTGCGCAGACGGCAACGAATGGACGGACATCGGTTGCGGCACAAGAAGCCGCACGCCTGTATCTGCAATAAAAGGTCGAAGCCGGCCAATCAACTGGCCCAGAGTCAAGGCCGCATACAGAGCGACAAGCATCGCAAGCCCCGCTTCTTTGGCCGCCTTGCGTAATTTCGTTCTACGCTCCGCCAGTCCCAACACCAAAATCCAAGCGACTTCAACAAAAATCAACCAGCGAGCACAAAAAACAGAGAAAAAGACCCCCAATTTTGAATCAAGGAGCGTTTGGAGAGAGTGAATCAAGGGACCCTCAAAAGACATGCTTCCTATGATACCACCTTTGGAGGCGAGGTCTTAGGCATATAGGTACAGATGGTAACCAACGGGCAATGCCAGCACTGAGGTTTCCCTGGCTTACAAATCTCACGACCAAAAGGAATCAAGACGCGATTCACCTCCCGCCACAGAGGCTTTGGGACCTGATTCTTTAACTCTGTTTCCACTTTTTCTGGCGTTTTCCCCACCGCCCAGCCTAAACGATGTGCCACACGATAGACGTGGGTGTCTACGGCAATCGCAGGTAGTTTAAAGGCGTACCCTAAAACACAACTCGCTGTTTTTCTGCCAACGCCTGGGAGCTGGATCAATTCTTCCATCGTTCTTGGCACAAGACCTTCGTGACGTTCAATCAATAACCTCGCAAGCGCTTTCAGAGCCTTGGCCTTTGCACGATACAAACCGATGGTAGCGATCTGTTTTTCGATCGCCCATGGCGACGCTTCAGCCAACGCTTTAAGCGTAGGAAAGGCTCTTCGTAACCCCGGGTAAGCTTTCAGCACCTGTTCATCACGAGCACGGGCAGACAAAAGCGTTGCAATAAGCGTGTCTTCTGGCGTTCCAAAATCCACCATTCCTTTGGCCGTGTAGCGCTTCGTAAGGAGTTTGATCGCATCGCCCTGTGTCATATTTTCCTTAAATCAAGGGACTGCCCGTCATTTCAGGGGGCTGCGGGACACCAAGCAACTTCAAAATAGTCGGTGCGGTATCGGCCAACATACCAATCGGTGTCACGAGCGATAAGTCTTCATTTTCAATATCCCCGCCCGGTGCCCTCACACCTTCCAAGTCCTTACTGATGACCAAAAAAGGAACTGGGTTGGTGGAGTGCTCCTTGTCCATCTCCCCCGTGATCAAGTTTTTCACTTCTTCGGCGTTTCCGTGATCCGCCGTCACGACGACCGCGCCCCCGATCGTGAGAGCAGCATCCACGATTTGCCCGAGCGCTTTATCAATCGCTTCACAGGCTTTAATGGTCGCCTCTTCGTTCCCGGTGTGCCCGACCATGTCGGCATTGGCGAAATTGATGGCGATAAAATCGTAGGTCGCTGCCATCGTTTCCTTTACCACGCGCTCAGCAATTTTGAAGACAGACATTTCGGGCTGTTTGTCGTAGCTCGAAACACGTGGAGACGGGATAATCGCGCGCGTTTCTCCAGGGAATTCTTCTTCGCGCATGCCATTGAGGAAAAAAGTGACGTGCGCGTACTTCTCCGTTTCTGCGATGTGCAGCTGCG
Organism: uncultured Gammaproteobacteria bacterium; assembly: GCA_964598895.1. Taxonomy (GTDB): domain Bacteria; phylum Patescibacteriota; class Patescibacteriia; order 2-12-FULL-60-25; family 2-12-FULL-60-25; genus JAGOTP01. The sequence goes on from CAZRDS010000002.1 coordinate 38,537, forward strand.
TCAAACCGGCATCCGAAATGACTTTCGCCAAACACTGATCAATGAGTTGTGGCGGGTAGACAACTTCAATTGGCACATCTTTTTCATACTCGGTAAACGTCACAAAGAACAAGTCTTGCAATGACTCGCGTGGGAATTTATCGAAGGCAGGCAGCGCAAAGGCCTTCGCGAGTTCACGCGCACGATCTGGGCGAAAATTGAAAAAAATGACAGAGTCGCCAGATTTAACCGTAGCCACGGGCTGCCCCTTTGGATTTGTCAGCACCGTGGGAAGGAATTGCTCATCAAATACTTGGTTCGCGTACGAGGCTTGAATCGCCGCCTGTGCTGCAAAGGCCTTTGGGCCACTACCATTCACGATCGCATCGTAAGTGAGCTGGATACGATCCCAACGGTTATCACGATCCATCGCATAGAAGCGGCCAGACAAGGTCGCGATTTTACCAATCCCGACTTCTGCAATCTTGGCCTCCAGCTCCCCGATAAATCCTGCGGCTGAATTATAAATGGCGTCACGCCCATCCAAAAACGCGTGGATCGCAACTTTGTCGAACTGCTCTCGTTTGCAAAAATCGAGGAGCGCGAACAAATGCTCTTGCGAGGCGTGCACATTCCCTTGCGACACGAGCCCCATGAGGTGAAGCGTTCCGTTGGTCGTTCGGACATGTTCAACCGCCTTTTTCAATACGGGCTGTTCAAAAAATTCCCCCGATTCAATCGACAAGTTAATGCGCGGCAAGCTCTGGTAAAAAATGCGCCCCGCCCCAATTGTCAGGTGACCGACCTCGGAGTTTCCCATTTCCCCCCAAGACAATCCCACGGCTGGACCGTTTGCCTGAACCGTCATCGCCGGGTAGCGCGAAATAAGCCGGTGAAAGACTGGCATATTCGACTCTGCGATCGCATTCCCGAGCCCTGATGGAGCGATCCCAAATCCATCAAGAATCAACAAAATAACCGGCTTAGGACGTGGCATAAGAAGACCCCTATAGTAGCCTTCGGGAGCCACTTTTGGTAGAGCTAGAGCTTCCAGCCAAGATAGGCCATCTGAGCCTGCAAGGCTTGCGGTTTGTCTCGTCGATATGAGAAATACCGTTCGCTGCAGACGGTACAAATGCCCGTATCTTCAATCTGCTCTGCGCGCAAACCATATTCCATCGCCTGATTCACAAGAATTCTGGGAAGATCCACGAAGGTTTTCCCATCTCGCTTGATCCGGTTCTCTTCTGCAACTTCAGACCAGACATCCATCTTCACTTCAAAATGGCAGGCGCGAATTCCTGGACCAATGACAACGCGGAGATCTTGGACTTTGCAATGAAGCTTCTTCATCATTTCGCCAAGCAGCTCCGGAAGAATGCCCGCCACCACCCCACGCCAACCAGCATGGCACAAACCCGTCACACGGTTTATGGGATCAACAACATAGATCGGAAAGCAGTCTGCTCCCGTAACCGTAAGAACACGCGAAGGATCAAGCGTATACAACCCATCAGTACGTTGAAATAACAACGGCCGCGCCTCGCTTACAGGAACTTGCTGCACTCGGGTTCCATGGACGCCAACAATCGCCGCCGTACGCTCCGCAGGAATTCCCAGGTGTTGAAAAAGTCTCTGACGATTGGGCAATGATGCCACATCTTGGACCAACATCGATCCATCCGCTTTTGTGGAGAACCCAAATACCAGTTGTGGAATAGCAGAAAGTAGTTTTGACTCCATACAACGATTCTCCTCGCTTCTCCCTGAGAAGACAAGCGAAAAGGATCGCGCGGAGCCCCACCTAGGATAAGGGAGGGCTCCGCATCGATTGACTGGTCAGATCCGCGCGTCGTTGGCCGCCGAAGCGTTCTCGATCACGACAGAAGGCCTCCATCCGATGCCCTTCACCGGCACCTCGTCGCCGCCGATCTTCGGGTACGGGAGGGGTTGCGGCACGAACGAAGACGACACGCGGTAGAGCTCACCGAGCGACATGATCTCGGCACGCGAATGGCGCTTCACCTTGAGCGTCGGTGCCCGCCCCGCGAGCGCACGAAGCGCCTCCTCCTCGGACGCATGATGTGATGAGCTGACCCCGTCCATGTTGAGATCGACCGGACGGATAAGGATGACCTCACCGTGCTGAGTGCTCGCCTCGATCTGCACGACCGCCGTCAGATCATGGAGGCGCTTGATGATCCTCTTCGCATCGTGGCTGAGCTCAGCCCCGAAGTCGATAGCGACCACCCGATGCCCGACCTTCGTACGTTCTCGCTCTGAACTCATTGCAGCATTCCCCGTCTTCATCACTTGTCATGACGCGCTCATCACGCATCGCCCTTGAGCCAAAAAGGAAGAGTCTTCAGACCAATCAAAAGAAAGTTATAAAAGATCACCCGCAAAAATGCGGACCGCCTTTTGCCGTGGCAAGAAAAGCGATCCGCAAGCATGCCCAATTCTCTCTTTTTTGTCCAGTATTTTCAAAAAATACCTACAATTTCCCTATTCTTCTCGGCTTGTTT
>CAZRDS010000003.1:0-16428 GCA_964598895.1 uncultured Gammaproteobacteria bacterium
CCGCACCGTCGATACCGCTCCTCCCAGATACACGGCTCCATACACAACAACCGCCAACACCAGCACCGCGATTCCGATAATCAATCCAGAGATCGCCAAGACAAACGGACGAAGTGGATGAGGGGCCAACCTATCTACCGTGTGCTCTGGGAGCAGCGTTTGATCTCTTACTTCAACGGATTCCTGCAAAAGATTTGTCTTTGATTCTTTTTGTTGTTCCAGTATTTTTTCAGCCTCTACTACTGCTGTATTCGAAGCATCGTCCGGTGGAGGCAGTTCAGGAACCGCCGGACAGGTCAAAAAGTTGGGACGAATTTCGTCTGACACGCAGCTATTGTACACCATCCCTGATCGAACAGGGATGCATACGTACTCTTATCTTTTTACGGGCAGTTTTTGGCCACGATATTTCCAAAAATAATGGAAGGCACTCTTGATATGATAGCGTGTCGTTTTATTGGTAAAAATTTCCCATGGACGTTTGATGCGACTCTCTCTGTGATGATAGTGCACGACATAGGCAGCCGGCGTATACATGACACGACTCCCCGCTTTCCAGGCACGACGACACAAATCCGTGTCCTCAAAGTACATGAAAAACGATTCGTCAAAAGCGCCGATTTTTTCGATCAAGTCGCGACGGATACACAACGCTGAGCCTTGTGCCCAGTCAATCGGCTGCTCCTTAGAACGATCCATGTCCCGCATCAAGAAACGATCCACCGCTTTTTTTGCCCAAGGGAGCCTCCCCAAAACAGTTCGACGATAGACCGGAATCCCAATCGTATGAAAACGACAGCACGTGTCTTGATCTGTGCGATCTGGGTTCAAAACGCGAGGCGCAGAAATACCCACATCTGGATGCGTTTCCATCCAATGGACCCAGTTTTCAAGTTGTTGTGGAAAAATGACGAGGTCCGGGTTCACTAACACGATATACTTCCCCTTCGCCTGCTTGATTGCGACGTTATTCCCTCGGCCGAAGCCTAGGTTCGCCTTTGGATCAATGGTTTTTACCCAAGGGTAGGCCTGGTTCACCATGACTGTCGTCCCATCTTCTGGTGAGCAGTCTACAAGATAATATTCGTACGGAAAGACGACCTTCGCATCTTCTAAGCCCTTCAACAGATTCCGAATATGCTCCCGCATGCGGAAGTTCACGGTAATGAAGGTGACGAGCGGTTGTTCGGAAACGGGCATATTCAGGGAAGAAACCAGCGGCGACGTTCCGCAAGTGGCACCGCTGTAACAGCTCGACGGCGAAACTTCAAGTCTTTGAGGTGCTCCACCGCCCCCTGTTCAAGCTTGAGACGCTCCGTCCAAAAACGACTAAAAAAGACCTGCGAGACCAGATACCGAAGATAGCCTACGAAAAGCCAAGGCGTATGAAGCACACGGAGAAGGAGATCATCCGTTTCTTTACGCATATTCCTTGGGAAATAGCTCTCTCGCCAGCCTTTACGTTTTGCACGCGCTTCATCCTGTGGAGCAAACCAGATGCGCGCTTCCGGTACCAATTGAGGACGGAACCCCCGTCGTGCGCCCCGCCAACAGAGATCCAATACAGAAAAAAAAGCTGGCAGACGCGGATCGAGCCATGTTCCTTCTGCTAAAGCAAGTGCTTCGAGCGCGGAAGCGCGGATCACTACACAGGCATCCGACAAAAGGAAGACGCCTTCTCCCCCATCGAACTGGCCCGTATCCTGACTTCCCTGCCCGATGAAACGGAGCGCACGACCGCGCGTCAACCCAATGCCTGCAGCATAGAGCTGATCACTACACTGAAGCTCAATCCAATCATCCTCCCTTTGCGGCACTGCATCGGCCCAAAACACTTTTGGACCCGCGACCATGAGCGCAGGGTCCGCAGCAAACGCCTGACAAATCATTTGACAGAAGCGTCGGTCAAAGGCGACTTCTGGCCTTGATAAGACAACGAACCGTTCGGACCAGGTTTCGCGTGGCCAACGGCTAAGCGCAAGGGCGATCGCCTGATTCTGCCCACGGACAATTCCCATATTCCGGAAAGTCCGCAAACGAATCACGGCAGGACAAACCACTTCTCGCTCAAGAGCGGGGCTCACCTTGCCCGTCCCCAAATCCACAAAAATCACCTGACAGGATGGATCGGTCTGCGCTTCCAGAGAAGCTAAAAAATCAGGTCTCACTTGTAGAGAACTTGAACTCGCTACGTGGATCGACAGAGCTTGCGCTTCGAGCATGGTTCTAGTTTACACCTTTCGCTTCGGTGAGACATTGAACCCGAGTTTTTTTCCCAACATCATCCGTGTTTGAGCATCAAGCGCGGGAACCGCACTGAATAACACGAATGTAATGGGCAACAAGAGCCACTGCAGGATCATAATCCCATAGGCAATCGGGCGTGACATGGTTTTTGGGCGAGGCGGCAGCAACGTCATCGCAATCGAAGCAGACGTGAAAATTCCGATCATGGAAAGACGCATCAGCCATTGCAGGGTGAACGGCGTATTCTGAAACACCGCAAAGCTTCGGAAGACTTCTGGGGCGATGAAAAAAGGCAAATAGCCGAGGATAAAAATCAAAAAGGGTGCCGTCGACCAGGTGTAAGTCCCCTCCAGTTGTTTCAGAGCCCACCACCATTTTTCACTGCGCTTCATGTTCGGCCGTGCCGCAAACGCTTTAATCATGTAAGGGAAATTCTCGACCCCCCAGGCCCAACGTCGCAGCTGCTTATAGAGCGCAATCAACGCCTTCCAATACTCCCCCGTCATGACCGTATCCATCGAAACAGGCAAATACATGGGGGTCACACGGTAGCGCCCATCGTAGTGCACCAACCCCTGAAGAAAGATGCGCGAATCTTCAGATACGATATCTTTCTGCCAATATCCTACATCCATCAACATCTTCAAACTCATGGAGTGCGAAGAGAACGTCATCATTCCCTCTGGCCGACCGAGCTCAGTCAACAACCAGAAGGTCGTTCCAAACATCGCCACACGTACCGGCGCGGGCGATTCCCACAAGTTATTGTTATACAAAGCCACTGGTTGATAGGAGCTCCGGGTTGGCTCCGGCACGGTCAAAAACAAATACCCTAGATACGAAAAGTACTGAGGATGCACGATCGTATCCGCATCAAAAGAAGAAACGACGGTCTTTTCCGGATCGAATCCACGTTTAATCAATTGCGGAATGACTTCTTCAGCCGACCAGTGGAGGTTCGAGCCTTTTCCACGAATCTCGCCCGGAAGCTCTGGCGGATGAAGCGTAAAAAAGATGTCTGCGAAGGTATCTTTAAACAAACTCTGTACTTCTTGCTCCACCGCGTGGGCGTTTTCCGCGTAGCGTTCCTCTGCCGCTAACACGATCACAAGACGCTTCGCTGGATAACTTCCCTGCGCGATATTCTGAAGTGTTTCACGCAAAATCCCAGGCCCTTCTTTGGAAAAGGGAAGGAAAATAATCTGTCGCAGCTCCGCATAGCCCGGAAGCGTTTCAAGTTCTCCTTGCCAATTTCTGCGGAGCGCCCGACGATATTTCCACCACGATTGGATCAAGAAGGGCAAGAAATAGGTGATCCGAATCAACCAATACAAATCAAACAAGATGACGAAGTAAATCATCCAAATCGGACGAACAACCGAGAGGATAATCGCAACAAGCAAGGTCGTCCAAACCATGGCGCCTGGCAGGATCTCCCAAAAACGTGTGTTCTCTGCAAGTTTCATGTAGTTGGACGAGGCAACGTGATGTTTGGCTCTCGGTCGTAGATCGGAGCAACGTACTCTGAAGCAGGGCGCTTCCCTGCACGATAGTCTTCTATCGCTTGAACATAACGTCCAGGCAACGCTTCTTCTTCACTCAACTCAAGCAGCGGGATTTTCAATAAACGCGCGTAGATATTGGCATAGAGCACACCGGTGCGAACAGAAGAGAAGGTTCCGGGACCAGAGGCGACCAGAATCCCTTCGATTTTTTCTGCGCGATCCTTGGTGAGACGCGCTAAGACGGGCAGTGCACGCGCGGCCTTTCCTTCTACTTGGACCGTCTCTATCTGCGACCCTTCGATCCAAGACAGGGCCGAATGGCCGTTCACTCGGGTATCAATGCCAAGCCAACCCATACTAACGTTCGTGCAAACGATCAATGAGTACTTTTTTGGGCGCTTCTAAAATCGCATGCAAAAAACGGTCGCCCAAATCCTTGCGGTAACGGAACTCGTCCAACGCCAAAATAGAAAAATTAAGCTCCGCACCAAAGACACTTTCGACTTCCTTCATCAACTCCTTGAAGGCATCTGGATCAACATGTCCAACGAGGAATAAATCGATCGCAGGAGCCCCTGGAGCGGTCGTCGCTCCCGACTGGAGAAACGCCCCCATAAACGCCAAATAACGCACGTCCCCAAGCGCTGCGATTTCTTTGTCTAAACGACGATCAAGCAAGACTTGCGCCTTTAAAATCAAGGATGAGATCTCGTTCAACAGTGGAAAGTTTGCGTTCAGCTGGTAGTACTTTCGTTTGAGTCCAGGGCGCTTTTTTCCGCTCGCGACAACCGGCTCTTCGACAACGGCTTCGATCACGAGTCCAAGCTTCACCAAATTAAGGAGTTCACGTCGAACAGCATTGATCTGCGTCCCCACACGCCGCGTCAGTTCACGTACAAAAATAGGCTCAGCAGGGTTGCGAAGAAACAAGCGGAGCAGCTTGACTCTGGTTTTAGAACCAAAGAGGTGTTCAAGCATAGATCTCCCGTCATCCTGAACGATTTTAGAGGAAATGGCAAGCCAGCTACGGCCTAGACGCAGAGCATCTCGCGTACGTATACTAGAGGTAATTCCATGCCCTCTGCTCCTGCCGCCTCTGAACGCGCCGCCGTTCGTCTCGCTGAAGTGAGCGTGAACCAGGCTGCCTTCGACGAGAAGATCGTTGGCGTGTTTCGGTTCGACGCAGAAACAACCCGTGGCAAGCGCGGACCGACCCTCATCTTGCTCGCCGAAATTGCTTCGTCCCTGTACGTCTACGAGCAGTTTCTCGATACGCTCTGCGCAGCCGCGGAACGAACGCGTCAGCTCATGTCTGGGGTCGACACAGATCCCATGACGCGTTTTGAGAAAATGACGCAGCAATTAAACGTGGCTGTTGCCAATTTCATCAAAGCCGAGCCAACCCAACTGAGTTGGAATCGCGTCAATGTGTTTGCACTTGAAATCACAGAGCAGGGCATCTGTCTCACCGGAGTCGGGCGCATGACGAACGTCTTCCTGCAAAAGCAAGCAAGTGGTGATTATCGTTCGTTTGATTTATTCGGTTCGCTTGAACAGCCACCGGAACTCAATCCAGAAAAACCGTTCGCCTCCTTTATCTGTGGAGACTTTCACCCCGGGGATGTCTTTTTTGCTGGAAGTGGAAATTTCGAACGGTTGCGCCAAGAGCTTGAGCTCAAGGAGAAACTCACAACCTATCCACCTGTCACCGCCGCACTCGAAATTAAACAAGAACTGGAACGACGACATATCCCAGATCATTTCAGTGCCATTATCGTGGCAAATATCGCCCAGTCCGCGGAATCACAGGCTGCCGTTCAAGAGCCAGAAGAACGCACAAAAACCCAAGAAGCCGCTCAATCCGTTCAAGACCTTCACGAAGAGCAATTAGAAACGGAAGCCTATGTTGAATCGACCGTCTCCCCTCTGAGTAGTTCAGGAGCGGCCATGTTAAAGAGCTGGAAAGAAAAACTCCTCGGTCTTCAAAAAACCGTTGTCGAACGGCTGCATGCCAAATCGCGCGCACCCAAGATAGCGCCCGTTCCGCGTGCGCCATCTGATCCACTCACGCTTGCAAGTCTCCGCGGCATGAGCTCGGGCCATGGCGGCGGCCTTTCTGCAAAAACGCGTCAGAAAATGATCCTGGCTGGAATCGGAACCGTTCTTGTCATCGCCGGTGGAATTTGGATTCAGCGTGCCCGTAAGGCCTCAGCTGAACAAACCCTGTGGAATGCTGTCTATACACAGGTCGTCGATCGTCGTAATCGCGCCGATGCAGATTTACTTTACCAAAATGAAGAACAAGCTCGGAGCCTAGTAAACGAAGCCTTCAATCTCGTGAACGGACTGGATACAAAGACCACCGAACGGAAAGAGGCTAAAACCAAGCTCGTTCAAGAATTAGATGGTTTGCGTCAGCGCCTTCGCAAAGAACAACGCATTGACCAACCAACCATCGCCTACCAAGCGCAAACGGGGACGCTGGGAGAACTCATTCTGACAGACTCTGGCCTTGCGATCGTTCAAACCGAGAACAGCTCAACCTCGCTCGTGCTCGTTTCAAACAGCGCGGCAGTAAACACAATCGCTCTTCCTTCAGAAGTAACGTCTGTCACGGATATCGCCTCCACAAAGACAGGCGTCTTGACCCTTGCGGAACAAAAACAGCTCGCTCTCACCTCCCTTAGCCGCAAGTCTTCTGGATTGGTTGCGTTCAATGCTCCCGGGGCAAGCTCAAGCAAGGCGATGAGCGTGTACAATGGTCGTTTATACGTGGTCGACCCAGGCACACGCATGATCTGGCGCTATACCGCCGCCGGAACAGGGTTTGGCCAAGAAACGAAATACCTAAAGGCGACAACAGAGGACCTGTCTCTCGCAACCAGTATTGCGATCGATTCCAACGTCTATGTTGGGCTCGGAAACGGCCACATTTTGAAATTCCTCTCAGGCGAACAAAAAACCTGGGATGATGCCCAAGCGGACCCAGCACTTACAGAAGTCACAAAACTCTGGGCGAGCGTGGACGGAGAACGGATCGTGGCCCTTGATGGCAAAAGTAAGCGCGTTATCGTCTATGACAAGAATGGAAAGTTATTGACCCAAATCATTTCAAGTAGCTTCACCCAACCAACCGGACTCACGGTTGATGCAAAAGCGAAGAAGATCTTTGTAAGCGACGGGCAGAAAGTGCTGCAGTTTGAGTTGCCTTAAGCAAAAACCTGCTTAAAATCGTGATTCCGGATCACCATTCACGAATATAAAACTCTGTAATGAAAACCTAATCGAAAATGGCGAGCTCATCTACGAAAGAAAATCCCTCGTGTAGGCACAATATATCGGTTATTCCCCATCTCTTTCACTCAAAAAAACAAACAGGCCTCCTCTCCGAGGGCCTGTTTGTTTTTTAGGCGTATCGCCTATCTCACTTCTATCTTCGCAAGGTTATCGCCTTCTGCTGATTCAGCGATTACATTTGTCGCGTCTACTTTTCCAAAGACCGTAGCTGGATGGAAGACGAATGGGAGCCGCGGAATACTCACCGTCACAACGCGCGTCTGACCTGCTGCGATTGAACCAAGCGTGTAGGTCTTAAGGAGTGAGTCCTTGGTATCAAGCTCTCCATCGTGCGACAGAGAGATCGCAACACGTTCGGAGCGTGCTGTTTTATTTCCGTTATTCTTCACCTCAAAACGACCTTGGAGCGAACATCGTTCAACCGTCCGCACAAGGCGGCAAGTTTGCGTCGCCGAGATCCAGCGACCCACCATATTTGCCATGGGCTGAGCAACGACCGTCAATCGAACTTCTGATTGATTGTTGCTTGTGTTTGAGTCTTGCGTATTCGACATAACCGTTCCACGGACAGCCAACGCGCCGACTGTACGTGGTCGGTAGACAATCGTGAATCCGATGGAACGTCCGCTTGCAAGATCATCGAGATCACACCGAACAGAATCCGTATTCGTGCTGCAGCCCCCTTGGCTGGTACGCGTGACTGACACAACGGCTGTATTCGCTGGAGTAGGGATCTCTACAATGACGTTTTCGGCGGTTGCTGGTCCGGCGTTTCTGATCGTAACCCGGGTGGTGACGGTTTGGTTTTGCGTGACGCTTGGATACGGCGTCGCAAAAAGAGTAATCCCAACATCAGCACGAAGAGCAACGGGAGGAGCCACAGGGCCAGGGACCGGACTAGGACTGGGAGTTGGTACTGGCGCCGGCGTTGGGGTTGGCGTAGGGCTAGATGGTGAAGGGGTGGGTGTTGGAGCTGGTGTAGGCGCTGGCGTAGGAAGAGGAGAAGGCGTCACAGAACCCGCACCACTTACGTACGCACCGATGGTATTTCCGCTGCCGCTTCGGGCCGCACCTGAACGATCCGTCGTAATACTATTCGCGAGCTCACCAGCTGGAACATTCGATGCTGGACGATCACCTCCCGCAAAGGAAGGGATGGCGATCGCCGTCAAACCCGTCGCATCCGCCAAACGGAAGTCGCCTTGTGCCGCATTCACAAACCGGACCTGGACGCGATTGATTTGGTTATCGCGCTGGATCTGGGCTGGGTTACATGTTGTACGATCTGGGGAACAGCCTGTTGAGTCACCCAAGCCAATGTCATTGGATGGATCTACAATGACGTTCCCTTTGAATTGAAGGTTGTCGTCGGCGTAGATCGTCCCCGTCAAACCAGAACCTGCGCGCGCTGTCTGAGGTGACGCCACCTGAATCAAGTAAGGCGCTGATACCCCCGTTGGGTTCACGAAGATATTGTTATAGACGAAGACATTTTTGTTTGGGATAGGACTCTCTTCTCCATCGAGCGTTCCCCAGGCTCCCAGTGCTTTGATACCGGGGCAGTTCACACGATCGTCTCCTGGATCGCACTCTTGGCCTCCAAAGTTCGCTTCAAACACATGGTCTGCACGACCCCTCGCGGCCCCAATCCCTACGCGATACAACGTGTTGTACGCCATGAGAATGTTGTAGCCGCCATTTACCCCCATCCCTGCCGTACCCGTGTCATGAATGACGTTATTCACGAATTTAATGTCATACGCTTCGTAGTGAACCCAAGGCGCAACCAAATACTGGAGGCCCGTTCCTTGACCCGCCACATAGCCTCCGACGCCACAGTCATAGATCTCATTGCCTTCGACACGAATCTGGGCCGAACCACCCTTCGTATAGAAACACCAGTCGCCCGCATTATGAATCTTTGTATTCAAGACATGACCGTACTGTACGGCGACAAAGTCGATGGCATTATCATCCGCTCCCGAAATGTCACTATCTTCAACGTACATGTACTGCGTCTGGTTCACTTTAAGCGTTTCATGCGCTTGGCGATTTCCGCCATTCAAGGTCACCCCACGCACCAAAATATGGTCTGAGTGATCAAAGTGAAGTGTGTCCCCTGGTGGATTCGGGATGATACTCAAATCAATTAAGTAGAAATACTTCAACCCTTGTGAGTTGATATCCCCTCCGAGAACAGCTGCTCCACGGCCATCCACCGACTGAAGGATCACTGGGTACTGGAACGTTCCTACACGATCATCCCAATAGTTTGGCAACGTATTTTCTGGATACGTTCCACGCGTCAACAAAAAGCGATACCCCGTTGTGAACGGGACATTCGCTGGAATGCGGCGCCAGGCTTCTGCGACTGAACGAAGCGCGTGATCGCGCGAAGCACCTGTATTCGCGTCGTTCCCTGCCGTTGGATCAATCCAGACATCGCGAAGTGTTGGGTTGCCCATGTCATACCGTCCTGCCGCCGAAGTCAGCGCCGGAGCCGCAGAAGAACCAGGCGTTGGTGCCGGGGTCGGAGCTGGCGTCGGAGCTGGAACGGGGGCGGGTGTTGGCGCTGGAGCAGGCGCTGGCGTAGGTGTCGGAGCTGGAACGGGGGTCGAAGATCCTGTCGAGGCGGCCATCACCGCTGTCAGCTCATCTAAGTTCACCCCATTCGCCGCAACTTCTCCCGCATAAATCGAAGCGAAGCGCTTTGGATGCATGCCATCCCCTTCACGACCAATTACGCTCATATTGAACCCTGCCCCGCTCCGCCAGTTTGGACTTGGAAAGGCGGTCGTAGGTGTGTTGTTTTTGAACGGCGTAAATTGGTCTATAAATCGCACATGCGCGCCTGTATGCGCTGCTGTATATTCATCGACCGCAGCACGCACACGCGTCACGAATTTTGCGTCGCCGGTTGCCGCTGTCACTTCGTTATCCGGCATGTGGCCTGTGACATACACCAGTGGATTCGTGTTGCATGATGAGCCATTCACGGCGAGCGCAATAATCTGTGTCAGCGTGCGCTTGTAGTCAGTGTCGTCGGTCTGCTTGTCGTTCCCTCCCCGTGAAACAAAGGCGACATCGTAGCAAAATTGTTTATCAGCAAGTTCACGACCGTGTTCATCGATCCAGGCGTAGTTATCGCTTCCAGACAGGGCGGATGAGTTACCAGGGGTCGGATAATAACGACAGTTTCCCCGTCCATCGTAAGGATAATCATCCCCCGCAAGCCAGCCAGTCGCCCCCACGAATTCAATAGAGAGACCCGAGCGGCGAAGCTTTAAGCGCTCCGCGAACGGGATCATCCATCCATAGGCGGCATTGTCATTATTTGTTGGATCATTCAGCGCCCCGCTCGAGGTGAAGGGTGCTTCACTCATGCAATTGCGCCGTTCGATGCTTTCACCCGCAACGTAAACTCGAAGCGGAGCCGCAGACGCTTGAAGAGGAGCAGCAAGACCTGCTCCGATCGAAACCATGCTCAATGCCAACGCAATTCCCAAGGTTTTTAAAGGGGTGGAAGAGGACATATTGTGTTCTGTACCATACCACAAAACACCCTGCGCCGTTACAGCGCAGGGTGTTTTTTATCTCAACAAAGCGAAGAGATTTATTTCAATGCGACCTTTGCACCAGCCTCTTCCAACTTCTTCTTCATGTCCTCGGCTTCTGCCTTCGCAGCGCCTTCCTTAACAACCTTTGGAGCTGCATCAACGAGGTCCTTCGCTTCCTTCAAACCAAGACCCGTGATTTCACGAACAGCCTTGATCACACCGATCTTGTTGGCACCAGCCTCGAGCAGTTCAACATTGAAGGAAGACTTCTCTTCTGCAACAGCAGCGCCAGCAGCGGCAGCAACTGTTGGAGCGGCAGCGGACACGCCCCACTTCGATTCGAGCAATTTGACGAGCTCAGCTACTTCGACAACAGAGAGTTTTTCGATGGCGGACACGATGCCCTGGAACTTCTCTGGGACTTCAACGTTCATGGTTTCCATAGAATTGAATACGTTTGAAAAATGATAAGAAAGATTAGCTAGCAGCGGCTTCTGCGACAACTTCCGCGACGGGAGCAGCTTCGACAGGCGCTTCTTCGGCCTTCGCTTCTGCAACGACCGCGCCACCACCCATCTGTTCACTCTTGGCACTCATGAGACGAACAAAGGCGGAAGCAGGACCGTTCAACACGCTGAGAAGTTGACCCAACAATTGAGACTTGCTTGGCAAGCGAGACAAGGTCGTTGCGTAGGCCTGATCGATTACCGTACCATCAAAGATTCCACCGACCAGTTTGATCGTTGTGGTCTTGCTGGCGTCTCCGATAAGTTTGGCTGCAGCCATCTCATCTTCTTTGGTGAAGGCCGCGCCCAACATCCCAGGCAAGACTGCCTCCATGATGTCGAATCCAGCTTCTTTCGCTGCGAGACGAAGCAATGTCTTTTTCGCGACAATGTACTTCACCCCTTCAGCGTCCATTTTCTTGCGGAGCTCGGTGACTTTCGAAACGGTCATGCCCTGGTAGTCGGCGAACATCACCGATTTTCCTGACTTGAACGCCTCTGTCAGAGCCGCGAGTGCGTCTGTCTTCTGCTGACGAGACTTTGGCATAGAGAGGAGTTATGAATAAAGAAACAACCACAGGCTCATCCCCGTGGTCGTTTTCCTCAAAAGGCTTTATTCAAGCGATTTTGGCTGGACGTCCTCGGCAAGGTTGAGCGTTTAACCAAGTAAGAACTTGGCCTTGCTGTCTCTGGAGTCTTTGGTTGTTCGAGAAGAACTCTACTGAAACCTCGAAAAAAGGTCAATAGAGCGACTATTTCAACAAGAAGGTTGCATGGACAACCGCTGTCACTTTTTTGCGGGGTGAGCTGGTGTCGTAAGTACCGTAGTCTGATAAATCAGCGGAGTTTACAGCTGTGACCTGGAAAACACCCGTGTCAGCCGAGGTGATATTCCCCAATGCTCCGTTACCACCTCCTTGTAGAATCGCTTCGCCACGCGCTCGGGCATTTTTTGTGGCCGCTGTGAGAAGCTCAAGCTTGAGATCGGCGAGCTTCCCATAATAGTATTCCAAACTTTGTGTCGACAAACTGATCCCCTTCTCTGCCATATCACCGGAAGCACCCTGTGAAATTGCGCTTAGTTCTTTCACCTTGTCTGATTCAACGACGAGCACCTGACTAGCTGAGTATCCCGTCACCGCCGTTTGACCTGTTTTATAATCCACCGTCGTAATGACATCCCCTAAAGACATTGGCTGAATACTCACAGTTTCCTTAGGAATTCCTGCAGCGACAAGATACGCAATAAATGTCTCTCGACCTGCATCAAGCTTACGGCCTGCATCGGCTTGGCTTGTCTCCCCAACTGTCTCGGTGAGCGTCAGACTCCACTTGACCGTGTCTGAATCAACCAACCGTTCGGTACTCCCTGTGACCGTCATTGTCTTTGGATCAGCTGGATGTGCACGATCATACGCATACCCTATCACGAGGGCTGCCAGAACAATGGCGATCGCCAACACGAAACGTGAGCGTGGAGCGGCAGCTGACTGAAGGTGTTCCATAGAAAAAGCAGAAATAACCGATTAAGAGGCCGACTGTTCACGTACCAATACGTTCGTGGCCCAGGCAATCACCCAGAAGACGATCGCACCCAAGAGCGCGGCACCAAACCCAGCCACACGGAATCCAGGAACAAGTGCCGATGCTAACCAGAACATCAGAGCGTTAATCACAAGCGTGAAGAGGCCAAGCGTCAGAATATTAATAGGAAGTGAAAGGACAAGGAGAACAGGACGAATAATGGCGTTGATCAACCCGATCACAAACGCCGTCACGAGTGCCGTCAGGAATCCATCGACCTGTACTCCGGGAACAATGTAGGAAACAAGAATAACTCCAAGCGCGTTCAAAAGGAGACGAAGAAGAAGTGACATAGAGATATGATAGAAAAAGGGAACGAATTATTCCTCAGCTACCGTGCCGTATTTGAGCTTGATTTCCTTGATCGTATTTTCCGCTTCTTGCAGACGTTCACGGAGAGCCGCTGAGAGCTCCATCGCGCGTTCGAAGCGTTTCAAGCCTTCATCTAAATCTGGTTCGGCCTGCTCAAACCACACCGAAATTTCCTCGAGCTCTTTGAAGGCGTGTGCCACGTCAACGTCTGATCTCTTTTTTGCCATAGATTATTCGGGATACAGATTAGTTAGGTGAAACAACAGAGACAACCATTCCATCTTTTACCTGGATTGACAATGCATCCCCCATCTTCACTCCTACAACGGAGGACTGCACGTTTCCGGCCGCATTTCGCACAATCGCATAGCCTCGCTTTAAGACCGCTTCAGGCTGATACCCACGAATCAAACGTTCGAGAACCGTGAGTCGCTCATCCGATTTTTCTTGCCAACGTAGGAGGCGCGATTGAATAAGCGAATCGAGATGCGTGAAGCGGAACCGACATTGCCCCAGCCAGGCGTCTGTGCGAACCATCACATGTCCTATTTTACTCTTGCCCTCTTCGATCCACCCCTCAAGAGATTCTCCGATCGATTCTTGCACGGTCGCGAGTTCATATAAAACATCCATGCGATCCGGGGCAAGACGGCGTGCGCAATCGGTTGGGGTCGAGCCACGAATGTCGGCGACTTCTTCAGCGAGCGTCAGATCACGTTCGTGACCGATTCCGACCAGAGTTGGAATACGAGAAGAAAAGAGCGCACGTACAACTCGTTCGTCGTTAAACGCCATTAGCTCTTCGAGCGATCCCCCTCCACGCGTGAGGACCAGCGCATCGTACGGCTGCTCCGCATGCAATGCTTGTGCCGTCTGGATAGCAGCGACGATCTGCGGAGGCGCTTGGTCCCCCTGCACGACAACATGATAAAGATCGATCTCAAGTCCACCCCAACGTTCCGACAAGATCCGTACGAAGTCACCGTAAGCAGCGCTCTCACGCGAAGCCACCAAAGCAATACGCCGAGGGAAGCGAGGGAGCGTCCGTTTACGCGTCGCCTCAAACAACCCTTCTTTTTCGAGCTTCGCACGGAGCATCTGTAAGGCTTTCTGAAGTGCTCCCTCACCGACTAACTCCACACGGTCCGCCGAGAACGAAAATTTTCCATACTTTGGATAGACGCGCGGCCAACCATATAACCGTACACGCATTCCGTCTTGAATCGGAACATTCAACTTCGCAGCCGGCATAAACACGCTCACGAGCCCACTTTCATCTTTGATATCAAAGTTCACCCATTGCCCCTGCGAACAGCGATATGAAGCGACCTCTCCTTCCAGCGCCACTTGCTGACTATCCCAAATCGCCTTGAATGTATCATTCAGGTAGGCAATGAAGGCGGAGACGGTCATGACATGCATATCAGAGAACAGGCTTCGGCAAGATAGGGCGATAACGGTCTGTCTGGACTCCAAGCATAGATGGCCCAAAGCCACGCGGCAACAATTCACGAATGGTAGTCACTGTTATTTTGCTTTTCGCTGTATCGCTGCAAATGACAATAAAATCACGATCAATCAAATCCGCGAACTCAAACAAACACTGGCGACACATCCCGCACGGCATAACCGGTTCGGTCGTGGGCCGCGCACCCGTCGCAATCACCGCCACCGCTTCAATCGCTCTATCGCTCACCGTGCTTAAGTTCGTCAGTGCCGCACGTTCAGCACAAATCGCGACTGAGTAAGCAGCGTTCTCCATGTTCGCCCCAATATAGGTGCGTTTGTGCATGGTTCGAATCGCCGCCCCAACATGAAACGAAGAATACGGTGCATAAGCATTCGCCATCGCACGCTCCGCTTCCTCCAAGAGAAACTGGTCTTCCAACGTCAGATCCTGAAAACGCATGGGTTGCATAGACGAGTTCAAGCGTAGCATATGGAATCGTCTCTCGCCTCTCATGTATCAAAGTTGACCAACAAGGAGAACAATGCAAGAAATGACCAGTTATTTTGCATTTTTGAAACGTCGATCTTGGTTCCGCGCTGTTTTATTTTACGGTACATAAAATAGATCAGGGCGGGAAGAAGATCGGCGCGCTCCTTCCTTTCTAGGCACAGCGTCACACCCTCGGAGGCCCCTTGAAACAACGTGACAGGTCTCAGTTCGGACTGACTCGGCTCAAGACGGCTCGTCACCACCTGGCGGTGGCGCTGTCGGCCATCAACATTCCGAGACAAGACGTGAAGCTCGGCTCCGGCTGTCTCGTGGTCACGCACGATGTGCCCGCGGAGCGCCAGGAGCGGTTCCTCGAGATCGTCAACGACAAGAAGACGAACGTGCGCGGCATCAGCGTCTGGTGGGGCGATACCTGCGTCCGCCCCGCCAAGGAGATGAAGCCGAACCTGCAGCCGTCCCCCTCCCGAGGACGCGCCAAGCGCGGACCGCGCAAGACGCGCGGATCGTCTACCAAGAGCCACGCGTCCACCTGACCCCTACCCACCTAGGAGACATCTGCTCTCCGCCCATGACGAGTCCTTCGTCATGAAGAACACCCCCAATAGGGAGGAACAGCGCCCTACCGGACTCCCCGGCGGGGCGTCGCGCTTTTTAAGAAAATGCCTAAAAATACTCTATTATTTGACAGAAAAGGCTGTCGCCTGTTACAAAAGACTGTTCGAGACGCGAACGTTCTTCCCTTCCACACACTTCGGAGAGATCAGATGAAGCAGCTTCACAGCGAATGTGCGCCCAAGACTCAACGACACTCTCGCTCAAAAGAGCGGCGTGGAGCCGTCATGCGCTACCTTCGTGAGCTGGGTATTCCAGAGGGCGGGCTGCGAAGGATGGTGAAACAGCGGGGTGCGGTGACCCAAATCTGGAGAAGCCTCCAGGAGCGCCTGCCGGACCCTCGCGAAGATTTCGACTCATTCGACTCAGACGAAGAGGAAAGACCCCTCGCCGCCTGACGCCCCACCTCGTGCGATGCAGATGACACAGCCTCTTCCTACGCCCCCATTGGTCCTCCCCAATGGGTGGCGTAGTTCGTTTTAAGGAAATAGCCGACAACAAAGAAGGGAACTTGACGAAGACGGCCAGACCGAGCTACAAAAGCACGTCGCACGAGCCCGTGCGCAACTTGGCTAACGGTGCCACTCACCGAAACACCAGGGTCTCAAATGGGCATACACCGACGAGGAGTAAAGTACGATGAGCACGCCCGACACGGATCCGACCAAGGAAGTGCCGCAGCCCGAAGGCGCCGCCGAACTTCGGGAGACCAAGCCCGCCCCGGCTGACGCCGAGGCTCCGCAGGGACACCTGGAGGAGGTGACCGCCGCCGCCGAGCCCGAGGTGACCGCCGCCGCCGAGCGCGAGGTGACCGCCGCCGCCGCGCCCGAGGTGACCGCCGCCGAGGG
>CAZRDS010000003.1:16438-26863 GCA_964598895.1 uncultured Gammaproteobacteria bacterium
AGGGCTGAACCGCCCAAGAACGACTCACGCGCACTCGCGTGAGGTACACCAGCGCGTGGCTGAACTAGTCCATGCCGCCTGCCCCGTAGGAGATCTTCCTGCGGGGCGCGCGTTTATCTGAAATTAATAATATTTTATTTATTCTTGTGCTCGTACATTGCTTCGTTCAAAAACCAGCTCTTTCCCCTCTTTGATCGTTTGTCGAAACTCTCCGTCTGAAATCTTTGCGAGCGTTTCCAAACGAGCTACAAGACTTGCTCCCACTTCTTTTTTTGGCTGGCTCAATTTGATACTCAATGGGACAGGCAGAATTCGAATCGTCTCCGGCGTAATCTTAAATTCAATGGCGAGACCCTGCTGTGTTTCTTTTGACCAATCTTGATCGAATACAAAGTTCCCGAGCGACCACATGATTGGCTTCCCTCTATAGGAAGAAATGCCTTGCGCCCAGTGCGGATGGCCACCGAGAACAATGTCCACTCCCTGATCAATCAACCAGTGGGCTAATATTTTCGTATCGTTCGTTGGATGATCTTGGTATTCAATTCCCCAATGCAAGAAGGCGATCACCACATCAGATTGTACTTTAGCTTCTGCAATCGCTTTTTGCGCCTCAACAAGATTGATCGGATTATCGGTCGTATTCCAACCAAGAAACGCCAAGCGCCCCCCTTTTACCGTGGTCGTTGCGAGCGCAATCAATCCGTCATCCACCTGATGGCCAAAGGTCAGAAAACCCGCCTCGCGTAAACGTGACACGGAATCGGCATAGCCAGGCGCTCCCTGATCAAGCGCATGATTGTTCGCTTGCGAAAAGACATCGAAGCCTTGCTGTTTGAGACGTGGCAACCACCTTGGATCGAATTGGAAATCGATGGACTTCACGGGTGGTCTGCGAGTCGGCGTCACTGGTCCTTCTAGGTTTGCGAGCGCCAGATCAAAGCCTGAGATCCAATCTTCTGGAAGCTGACGAAACGGATAGAGCGTGTCCCCCGATTTTTTTGTACGGTCGGCGACATTCCGGTCGAGCATAATATCTCCCACAGCAAGCAGAGAGATCTCTCCTGGCGTGGAACTCGTTGAGAGAGACGGTGCCAGAAATGAAGTTGTCGTAGAGACAGATTCGAGCGATGTCGACGTAGGAAGTTGCAGAGCGGGCTCAGTCGAAGTCGAAGACGGTGTTTTCTGAGACACATCTTGTTGAGTTCTTGCGCCTGTTCCCGCTACCGGTAACGAACGCCAGAGCAAAATCACCAAGCCAAGAACAATGAGTAGCCCTCCAAACGTCAAGAGACTTGCGGTTTTCTGTGTCATAGATTTTTCTTAAGGGAGCAAAACTAATACGACCTTTTCCCCCTGGGGAACATCACCGTCATTCCAATCGTGGATAGCACCAAGTAAAACTGTTGGCTCGTACACAAAATTCTTCCCCTTACGCGTGCCCGGATCGTTCGTGAGAATTCTTCCATCACTCAGATAGCCTTTCGCGACGAGCATGTGGTACGGCGGCCCGCCGTTGTGGAAGTTCGGATTTTTCAACGCTTTCCCAGACGCAGGAAGGATCACCGGATAGCCATTCGCGATGGCATTTTTCACCGGTTCCATAGAAGAAACTGTTTTGAGTACCGGGTGGAGCCCGTAGCGTGCCTGAGCGATTTCGCCGATTCTCCGTAAGGTTACGTCCGGTGGATCGCCTGCGTTTGTTTCGTAGCTGATTAAATTTAAGAGCAGCTTGTCGCCTTCAGCTGGTGCGAAGTCTGTGGTTCGACCGCCCAAGAAGTTCTGGACCATGAGAAGCGATGCTTCTTCGCATGCCTCCTGATAGGGCATATCCCAGTTTTGGTTCGGCGCTTGAAGCAAAAAAGGAACCGCTAAGTTCGCCTCGGCGGAACGAGCCCCTTCAAATAAGAAGGGGTCAACCGTCGTCACGATGGGAACGGTGGAAGTGGCGGGACGCCTTGGCTTTGTGGAGCTCGTTGTTGTCGATATCGGGAGAGATCGCACCCCCGAAGAGGATGTTGCAGGCCGATAGGCGGTCGCGAGCGGAATTGGTGGCTGCCGTAGTGCTTCGACCCAGGGACGCCAGGAAGCACGCGTGAGATACGCCACGCCCAGGCTCAGCCCCAGTAATACAAAGGGAACGATCAGTACACGGATGAAGCGCATATTTACTCCAGGCTACGTCAATTCCACCTCACCCACAACCCAGGCCAACGGACAAAGAACACATTGAATTGCGCTTTAAAATTGGAGAAGCCTTTCCAGGAAGGAGGATTCCCTTTCATCCAAAACCCATCGAATTCTAGGACGCGGCACCCTCGGCTCTGCGCGATACGAAAGACGTCGTCGACCAACCCAAAGGCAGCGGAGGTTTTTTGCCCCGCTTCTGTAATAAACGAAGTCACGTGAAATGTCTGTTGAATCTCCGGAATCCAGAGTGAGGCAAACCCAGCCACAATCTCTCCTGTGACTCGATGTTTGGCGACGCGTAGGGTTAAACGATCCCCATGGGCTCGAGCTTTTCGACGAACTTCTTCACTAAACAAGGCGACCAAACTTCTGCGCTTGCGAGAATGCGTGAAGGCTTCCAGATAGGTCTCAAGGTCTGCGTCGACCAACTCGTGCTCTGTTTGACGCAACCATCGTTCGCGATGACGCTTAGCGTGGTCAGACCACTGCGTGTAATAGGGCCCCTCAAGCGGAATTTGTGCGAAGCCCGTGTACTGACGGTTCCCAGGAAAAGGGCAGCGATGCCAGCCTGGTGCATTTTTTGGCACCTCCGAAATAGGTTGCCAGAAGGTCATTCTTGCGCCGGTTGGCAACCCTGCGCGTGCCGGGTCACGATTATTCGTGTAGTAATCAAATACGACACCGAGAAGCTTCGTCCGTAAGCCAAAAATCCAAGACGACTCGCTACCTGCCGCCCCTGCATGGACAATTTCAAAACGCCCCGTCTGATGGGCGTACTCTCGCTTGATGTAAGCCTCACAGGTCATGACGTGCTGATAGACCGCGGGAAGCGGATCTCCAAGCGTTCCCGAACCAAAGGGACGGAACCAGGCCAAGTGATTTTGTTTATATCTCCAACGCTCTACGAGCGCGCACTGTTTTTGTAAGACTTCAAAGGCGGCTGGCTCACGAAAGGCGTTCATGAGAATCGCTCCGTGCGGCCTAAGGAGGCGCTTCACTTGTGCAAGTAGTGTAGCTTGATAGGTCGCGGGAGCAACCTGCAGGCCCGCAAACATATCGAAAATGATCAGGTCGTAAGATCCCTGAATTTTCGGAAGGACATCTGCCGCATCTCCCACCAAAATTTCCGGTGGACGCTTGCTACTCAATCGTCCGAATCTACGCGCGAGTTCCACCATCGCCGGATCGATTTCAACCACCGTGAGCGAGGCTTTCGGAAAGCGTTTCGCATAAAATGGAAGTGTCTCCCCCGGACCAAAACCCAACATTAAAATACGCTTCACCGCGAGATCTTTTGGCATCCGCTTAAACGCCCCTTTCCAAAGGTCATTCAAATACGGATTCGCTTGACCATTCCCACCGGCCATCACACTCCATTGCCCAAAAAGACGGGTGCAGAGAATCGGACCACTAATCTCGGAAGGCATGACGAAGCGTTCGTAGAACCAACTCATACAGTGTAGAGATGAATATTTTGAAGCGACTGCGAGGCCTTCCATCCAGGCAACTCATACATGAGCGACACGATACGCGCACCAGGGCGTAGTTCTGTTCGGCATTTTTCGGCTAAACGATTCATGTATGGTGGCAAGCCGTACACTAAGACAACATCAACGTCTCGTAGAGATGCTTTCCAAAACGATTCCGTTTTGAACCGAGCTGTCGTGATACCCATCCGCTTTGCCTCGCGCCTTGCACGGATAACGTTCCAGCCATCGATTTCATACCCGACAGCTTCTTTTGCTCCCTGTTTTGCTGCCGCGAGCACAAGGCGCCCATCGCCGGATCCAAGATCCACGACGCGGTCGCTCGGCTTGATCGCCGCAAGCTTCATGACAGCCTGCACCAGGTCCGCATGCGTTGGCATGTACGGCGCTCCTCCAAAGAGCGTGGGCAATAGCCCAAACCGAAAGGCAGTGAGCCCAACCAGTCCCGTGCAAACAAGCACGAGAACGAGCAGAGCCCACCACCCAAAAACCAACATGTTCTTTTTTTGTGAGCAGTCCTTACTCGACCGTGACCGTTAACATCTTCACCTCTTGGCTTGGACGGTTGTTACGATCGCCTGGCATTTTTGAAATCTTCTTGGCAACGTCCAACCCTTCTACGATGCGACCGAAAATCGAGTAGTCCGGGGAAAGTGGGTAATCATCCACCATGATGAAGAACTGGGAACCGTTCGTATCACGTCCGGCGTTCGCCATGGCGAGCACACCATCCGCGTAGTAAGGCGCATTGAAGCGCTGACCTTGCATATTGAACTCCTTTTCTGGAAGTCCTGTCACGGCATCATTTTGGAATTCGTAGCCTGGACCACCCATCCCCGTCCCGGTTGGATCGCCCCCTTGAATCATGAACCCTGGGATCACGCGGTGGAAAATTGTCCCGTTATAGAAACCCGCCTTCACGAGCGAGATAAAGTTGGAAGCCGCACAAGGCCCCTTCTCTTGATCCAGTTCAACCACCATATCTCCTTGGTTGGTGTGAATACGGACATGTTTTTTGTGGACTTGGTCCGCAGGCAACACTCCTGGGAAGGTATAGGTAGAGGAGGACATAGAGGGGGTAGTGATTCTGGAAGTACAGGTGGGTTGAACAGGGGCAACGGCAGTCGTTGTGGCTGGCGTAACCACAGGGGAAACGTCTGGTGTAGCACTTGCACAACCGGCGCCAAGCAGGGTCAGTGCAAGAAGGGGGGCAAAGAAGCGTGTTTTCATAAGAGCTGTTTCAGAATGCCACATTCGAAAGAGACTGACTATATCTCCCAGGGGAGGATCTGTGTGGGGTCTGCTCCCTGCTTCAAGAGTCGTGTCGCCGTCTCCGGAGCAAGCCAGCCCTGAGGCAAACGCGTGATTTCAAGCTCTTCATCTCTCAGGAAAGAAGAGAGATCATGCCCCGCTTCATTCCACAAGCGTACAAATGAGGCACGCGTTTCAAGTGGCAGCCAGGTCGCGCGGACAGCAACCGCCTTCCCCTTTCCTTCTTTCACCAGCCTCCGCGCAAGCGCGCGACAAGCAAGCGTACCTGCGACCTGTGGATGATGAATCGGCAACCCCGTACTTCGCGCCGAAGATCCAACACGATGTGCGAGCCCAGCCTGCGTTTCTTCCCCCGCGGTATTAATGCGGAATTCCGCCTCTTTTATAACAACTTCACACACCGATTGAATGCGTAGGCGTACCTGTTCCAGAGACACGCTCTCAAGATGCTCAGCGCGAATCAGAACAAGTGGCCGAGTTTCGTTCGTGAAGAGCACCCTCACTTCGTAGTCGGTCCCGAGCCAAAACCAGTCTTGGTCCATCGTGCGCTTTTGCTCCAGTGCTTGGGCCAGTTTACGCGCCAGTACCAAGGCCTTTGGCAGCAACTCAGGTGTTTCATGGGTGGCATAACTCTCAACAACAGTGGGCTCACGGCTCCCCAACACATTCGCCCAAGGAGCAAGCATGGGTTCAAAGGCAATGAAGGGCTCGATCGGCGTAAAGACACCACACGCCGCCAACGTCTGTTTGATAACCGCCGACACATCAAAATCCGCCGTTGAACTGACCTCCCCTGCTAAAAACAGCACCCCTTTACCTCCGCAGGCACGGATATTCAACCGTGATTCTGGATCACGCCGTAGATACTCTTCCACGACCGAAGCGACCACGAGGTCACAGGCCTGATCGGGGTGTCCCGGACCGAGAACCGTTGCCGCTGACATAATGAGGTGGCCACCTTAGCGAGGGAGCGCGGAGCTCACAAGATGGGGTTATTTTAAGAAAATGCCCTAAGGAACAAAGGCACTCCTTAAAAAGGCTCAGGGACGTACGTCACTTCACCGCTTTCTGCCGGAGGTTTCTTTTTGAAAACCGTCGAAGGCTTCGTTTTCCAGACAGATTTTGTTGCGAGGCGTGGGGCGTAGTTCGGCCGGACAGGGAGGCTCGCTGGCAACACCGGATCATCCCAGGGCTGGGTTTGAGCTCCATCATCTCCGCTCCACTCCCAGGGACGCTTCGGCTTACTTGCAAACGACGGACGATTGGTCGAATCGATCAACTCAACACGTTCAAACAAACGCGGCGAAACTTCGTCAATAAAGGTACTCACTTGATTGAAGGCGAGTGCTTCGTACCCCATCGTCATAGGATAGGTCAGAATTAAATGCCGACGCGCGCGTGTCACCGCCACATAAAACAAGCGACGCTCTTCTTCCATTCCGCCTTCTTCCGTCATAGCGCGCTTATTTGGAAATGCAGTATCCGCTAGGTGAACGATAAACACCGCATCCCATTCGAGGCCTTTCGCCTGGTGAATGGTGGACAGCACAACCCGTTCTTGGCTTGGATCGGTCGTCTCGCCTTTTCTTCGACCCATCGCCTCATCGTAGAGCGCGATATCCGCCAAAAAGCGCGTCACGTCTTCGTAGCTCTCGGCGAAACGTGCGAGTTGCTCCAAATCTTCTAAGCGTTCACGCCAGTTAGGATATTCACGCTCCAGCAGCGATCGATACGAAGAATCAAGAACGGCACGAATCATGCCGGAGGGTAGCGGACTCTTGATCACGATCGCTTCCCCAACGGCCATGAACTCTTGCCACCCAACTCTGCCGCGACTTGCCATCGCGCTCATCTCCGGGGCATTAATTGCGTCCTCCAGCGAACCGATACGAATCGCACGCTTCGCCAAGACGCCGGCTGTCGTCGCGCCAATTCCCGTCTGAAGCCCAAGTACCCGTAACCAGGCGATCTCATCCACCGGGTTAGCTGCCACACGCAAGAAGGCGATAATGTCTTTGATGTGGGCCCGTTCAAAAAACTTTTGTCCACCGCGGTACTCATACGGGATATCCCGTTTCATCAACTCAAATTCTAGTGACTGCGAGTGCGCACTCGAACGGAAGAGTACGGCCATATTTTGAAGCGCCGTCCCCTGTGCGCGGAGCTGCAAAATTTGTTCTGCGACGTAGCGCGCTTCTTGGAACGCTGATGCACATGGCACGAGTTTAGGCTTCGGGCCCGCTGGTCGCATTGCGATCAACTCTTTTTCAAACTTCTCCGTGTTGTGATTCAACGACTCGTTTGCAAGCTCCAGAATTTCTGGCACGGAACGATAGTTGGAGAGCAGCTTGAACATCTTGGCGCCTGGCCACTGTTTAGGAAACGATAAAATATTCTGCACATTTGCGCCACGAAAGGCATAGATCGACTGCGCATCGTCCCCTACCACCAAGACATTTTTATGAAGTGCTGCAAAGCCTTTTACAATACGCGCCTGAATGGCATTTGTGTCTTGATACTCATCGACGAGGACATATTTGAACATCTGCGCAAACCCCTGACCTAAGAAAGAATCTTCAAGCGCGAGCGCCATGAGTGACAAAAGATCATCAAAGTCCATGGCATTCGAGGCTTTCTTGCGTTCTTGATATTGGATCCCAATCGTCACGATCTCGGGAGCGAATTGGACGAAGTGCGGGTGCTTAGCCGTCACAACCTCTTCAACAGAGTGTTGGGTATTCCGCGCATACGACAAAATATTCAGAACTACCGAAGGCGAAGGAAAACGCCTTGCCTTTGGATCAATCGATAGATCTTTCATCACAGCTTTCACCAAATCATCGGCGTCATCAGCATCGAGAATCGTGAAATTTGAGCGATAGCCCAACGGTTCGGCGCAGGGCCGTAGCAAGCGACTCGCGACTGAATGAAACGTCCCACCCCAAATCCGCGCCGCCTGCGGACCAACCAATGCTCCCACCCGTTGCAGCATTTCTTTGGCCGCCTTATTGGTAAAAGTCAGCAAGAGAATAGACGAAGGATCAACTCCTTGTTCAAGCAAATACGCCACACGATAGGTAATCGTCCGTGTTTTGCCTGACCCCGCTCCCGCCAGCACCAAGCACGGACCATCGCCCTGTAAGACGACCTCCAACTGCTCTTGGTTCAGCTCACGCTGATAGTCGATTCGGCCAGGAGTCATGCCGCCAGACACGGGAGCAGACAGAACAAAGGTAGACATTGCGGCAAGAGTAGCGGGTTTGCGATAGGAGAGAAAGATCCATGGTTTGATTGACAAAAATGCCTATTTTATGATAATAAAATATGTTCCTAACCCTAGGAACTCACAACTGGAGTGTGCCGATGATCAACGCCGTTCGCCTTGGGTTCTTCGCCCTCGCCCTGGTCTTCGGCCTCAACCTCGCGATGAGCGGGGAGGCCGAGGCGCAACAGCGCCGTCCCCCGACGGCCACGCAAGCAACACGCCGTACCAGCGCGAGGAGGATCCGCGCCAACCGCCCCCCGCGCTACCTGAACAGACTGCGCGGCGTGAACCATCGGAGCTTCGGGAACGTGGGAGTCGACTACCTCCCGACTATCGCACGCGCATACAACGCGATGATCAGCGAAATCGGGGCCTGGCAGCCGCACATCGCGCGCTGCGCAGGCTACCACGAGGACTTCGTGCGTGTGGCCAGCTTCTTCCAGGTTCCGGTGGCATTCGTCGCCGGGATCGCTCTTCACGAAAGCCACTGCGTAGCAGGGGCGGCGGACTGGGCGGGCGGCCGAGGGATCGGCCAGCTGACCTACATCAGCCGACGGTACCACGTGCGGCCGCTCGAGCGGATCCTGCGCAGGCCCATGCGCTACCGCAGTGTCAGGGGTCGGCCGTACAACCCCACCGACCACATGCTGGTGGCCATGATGCATTGGGCCCTGCCCGAACGCATCATGGTGCTCCAAAACCGGCGAGGGTTCGGAATCCTGGGGTACAACATGGACCCCAGGACGATCCGGGCGCGCGTACGTGCGGTGAGGCACAGGGTGGGACAAGCGCCCACCTTCGCGGAGGTCGCCATGGACCTTCCGTGCACTCGGGGCCCGCGCGGCGCCTGTCCGCGTGAATACGTCGCGAGAATCCTGGCTGCGGCGTTCGCCTACGAGCGCTACATGCAGAACACTCCGCAGACCGTCGTTCGGGATGCGGTGGCCGATCCGCAACAGGTCAGCCGACACGCCCTGGCGGCGAACGAACTGCCCGGGTTCGATCCCGCGCTCGACCGGTCGTTTCCGACCACCATCACGCCCCGCTAATCCCGGGGCACGCCTACAACTTCAGACAGGAGGAGCAATCAGAGGGTCCGAACTCAAACGGGCCCTCTTGCTATTTCTAGAGATTTTTCTTGAAAAACCTCAAAAACTGAACCTTTTGTACAGCGATCGTTTACACCTCTGTCCAAAATAGCCTTTTTTAAGCCAAAACAAGCCAATTAGCTTGACAGTTTTCATAAAATATGGCATACTGCTTCGTTCTGAAGACTGATCTGCGCGCACTTCTGCCCGCCTATTCATCTTCTGGGAACAAGAGTCTAGAAGCCTCGCTTCTCAGATTCGAGAGCAATGACGCTCTTTCCCAACTCGAGTTTCACACGAAGCAAACCAACGCGCATGGGCACCTCTGTCCAGGCGCTTTCAGGTAAGGATTTCCGCCGGCAGCAGGCTGGCTCAACCAGCCAGCGCCGCTGGCTCAGTGTCCGTTCACCAACAACGTCTGTTTGAGGAGGCTCCCATGAAGTTCCCGTTCCACTTCGGTTCGCTCGCGTTCGCCCTCGTCGTGCTCGCGACCCTCTCGGGCTGCGGCAACGACAAGGACGGAGACGGGGTCCCCGACTCCGCCGACCAGTGCCCCACCGTCGCCCGCGGCACAACCCCCGACCTCACGCGTCGCGGCTGCCCCGCCCCCACGGTGGTGGGCGACCTCGACCGCGACGGCGTGAGCGACAACGTCGACCTCTGCCCGGGCATGCCCGCGGGCGCGGCCGCCGACCCCAACCAGGCCGGGTGCCCCGCCCCCGTGGTCGTGCCGCCGCCGCCCGCGGTGCTGCCGCCGCAAGGCGACCAGGACAGCGACACGGTCGTCAACGAGCGCGACCAGTGCCCGACCGCCGCCGCCGGGCCGCACCCCGACCCTTCGCGGGTCGGGTGCCCCGATGGCGATGGCGACGGCGACCTCATCCTCGACCACTCGGACTTCTGCCCGATCGAGGCCGCCGGGCCGCACCCCGACCCGATGCGCGCCGGCTGCCCCGCGCCCGACCGCGACCACGACGGCGTCCCCGACGTGAGCGACCGCTGCCCCGACCTCTCCGCCGTCTCCGACGCGGGGACGGCGACGGACGGCGGCACGAGCGATGGTGGCGACGCGGCGGTCGACAGCGCGGCGGACGTGACGAGCGACGTGGACACCGACGCCGGC
>CAZRDS010000003.1:26873-32602 GCA_964598895.1 uncultured Gammaproteobacteria bacterium
CCCTCCCCGGGGTGCCCGGCCGGCTACACGCCGCCCGACACGGACGCGGGCACGAGCGACGCGACCTCCACCGACGCGACGATCGACAGCGCGAGCGACGACGACGCGGCCACGGCCGACCCCGACAGCGGGGCGGACGCGGCGGTCGACAGCGCGAGCGACGCGGCCGTCACGACGAGCGAGACGGGGACCATCACGATCCGCCTCGAGCCCATCCCCGTGGACGCCGGCGCAAGCGACGCGCCCGCTGCGAGCGACGCCCCGACCGCCCCGACCACGACCTTCGTGGCCGGCCTCCCGGTCGGGCAGGTGATCCAGCGCACCAACGCGCCGCTCCTGACCAGCTGGTGCTGGCTCACGCCGGCGCAGCTCCAGGGCGCGGTCAACCACCGCGCCGAGGACGCCTGCGACGCGGCTAGCGAGCCCGAGGGCTGCTGGCGCCGCACCAACAACTCGGTGAACATCCGCGACTGCCGCACGGCGGTCACGAGTGTCTGCCGGTACACGAGCCGCGGCTACGAGGGCCGCGCGTACGCCTGCATCACGCACAGCGAGGACTTCCTCGTGTGGCGCTGCGGCGCGAGCGTGACCTGCACCAACGAGGGCGTCGCGAGGGCGTGGGTCACCGCCCACCCGACGCCGACGTTCTCCACCACCGCCCACTGAACGTGGGCACGTGAGTGGCGCACGTACGTACGGCCACACCTTTGTCACACGCTAAAATGGCGGTTGATGGGGGCGTGAGAAACCCCCAGCTTCGTGTGACACTGCTCTTTCTTCTGAAGCACACCGCTTCGATTTCGCCCGAGGTTCCAACACTGGAACCCGGGCGATTTTGATTCTCACGCTTTTCATACTCGCTGAATCGCCTTCTATTCGCTACACTTAAAAGAGGTTGAAGACTAAATTCCTATTCAAGTAGGCATTTACAGGCTAAACCAACGGTTACAATTCGAGAGAGTACCCCACCAACCACGAGGCGAAAGGATACGCGATGACGAGTCAGGCGGACGATCCGGATCCATCAAGTCCCCAGTTCTGGAAGGATCTCTTCACAGACGATTCTCCAGGCTCCTCTGCCGAAGCGTCGCCTACCGGTGATGCTTCAGGCGCGGCGATGGGGTCCGCTCCGCCGCCGCAACACACGGGGATCAGACCCCGCACCATCATCGACGCCGCCATCGCACATCACGACACTCCGATGCTGCCGGCTGCGATGTCAGATGGGGCCACGACGGGTACGGACTCGTCCAGCGCCGTCACCTCCACGATGCAGGCGGTTCAGGAAGCTGAGCTGCTCGCGCTCAAGCGCGCCTCAGCAGGCGTCGTCCAAACAACCCTTCGACCTGAAGAGGAGCGACAGACCGAAGACTCGGGTCTTCCGCAGAGTCAAGGGATCCCCGGCGCGTACCAGGAACATGAGGAAGCTCCTCGCGAGACACTCCGTGGGCACGCCAAGCCGCCCGCAGAGCTCCCGCAGAGATGCTCCTCTTCCCCGTGGGGAAACGCTACCCCGCTCTACATCGAATCCCCTGCTGCTGTTGCAGTGGTAGAAGTTGAGCTGCGGACAGTGCGCCCCACGACCTATGCGGAACAGGTTGATTCGTTCCGAGCTGCGGCGCAGAGCGACAACCTCGCTCTTCACCCGGATAGCGAACTGGCCGCAGACGCAGACAGCAACGCTGGCCGCGAACCGTTCATCCCGCGCCCGCCGCAGATGCCCAGGATGGAACTACCGCCTGAAGCAGCGACGGAGCAACCGGATGACGATGGAGCACCTACGACGATCCCCTCTCCACCGCCGGTCGAGCCTTCTGCTCCGGCTGTGGCCATCGTCGACATCACACCGCCCGAGGCCACGAACAACGTCGCCGCCGACACCCCCGCCCTCCCCACCGTCTCTTCTAGGATCCGCTGGATGGATGTGGCTCGGCAGCATCCCCGCAGCATCGCCATCGGCGGAATCCTCCTCGCACTCGTCAGTCTCAGCTTGGGCGTCTGGTACCTCGCAGACAACTGGTGGTACTACAACCCCTTCTGAGACTCCCCCCCTTCTCGTGCTCGAACGCTTCCACGGAAAAAGCGTTCGAGCCCCTCCTCTATCCTCTCCCTGGCTTCCGTCGAAGCAACGCTGGGGAGAGATTCTGTATTTTAGCCTTGCGGGCTTGGCTCAATATTGATAGATTTTCCTCGGTTTCAACGTGCATTTATTCAGTACTCTGTCGGGCTATAGCGCAGTTGGTAGCGCGCTTCGTTCGGGACGAAGAGGCCGTGAGTTCGAGTCTCACTAGCCCGACAGAGCCCTGAATCGACACGTTCTCACCCTGAAGAGGCCGCGCGTTCGAGTCTCGCTAGTCCCCCGACAGGAGAGTGAATTTTTATACAAACCCATCGTTCCCCTCTATGCGCTCCTTTGAAGCTCCCGCTGCCCGACCAACGCCCCCACGATCAGAGCAGACACTCGCTCTTGCCTCATTTTTCTTTCTGTTTGGAGCGGCTACTCAAGGCTGTGAAATGGTCGATCGGTCTGTTCCTCACCCAGAACGACCGCTCACAATGCGCGAACAAATTAAACAGCATGGAATCCCACGATCCATTCATGACGTTGCCGATCTTGCCATTCCGCGTCACGAAACAGCGACGGCTGCTTTAGAATTTGATACCGCTCAAGTAACGGGCGACTGGCGCGGGCTGACAAATGCTGGGCGTTTCAACCAAGCCTTTCGCGACAGGTACCGTATCGCCGCTTCCACAGAGCTCCCGCTT
The DNA here is from genome assembly GCA_964598895.1 of uncultured Gammaproteobacteria bacterium. Taxonomy (GTDB): domain Bacteria; phylum Patescibacteriota; class Patescibacteriia; order 2-12-FULL-60-25; family 2-12-FULL-60-25; genus JAGOTP01. The sequence continues at coordinate 29,640 of CAZRDS010000003.1, forward strand.
GTCCCAAACACCCCAGAAGCCGTAAATCACATCATCATTCCGTTTGACGCGGCCGATTCCCAAGCCTTTGACAATCATAAGGTTCGCTGAACCTATCGCTTTACGCGCACAGAAGTTTTCAATACCGCACTGCACAACCCAGATCAAGCGTGCAGAACGGAAATTGCGACGCAACAAGTCCTCGCCCGCCCCTTTGATGAAGTCCTCGAACCAAGCGATGCGGCTGGCCGAACAGAAAAACACCTGGTCGGAAGAACCTACAGCGAAGCGTTAGGCCAAATTTTCTATACGCTTGTTCTGCCCCCCGAAGGTCAAACCGACATGACGATGCATGAAATGGAAGCGGAGTCCCGCCAAAATAGTACACAATTCAACGGAGAAACCTGTGGCCGGATCACGACCGAAGGAACGGGCGACAGCATCTATTGCCAACGCGAAGTGCACGCCGAAACCGATATCATCGTGGATAGCATTCGCCAAAACCGAACCGCTGAGGGCCTGATCAACGTGAGCCTCATTTACCACCCTATTCGCCTAAACGCGCCTGCCACACCTGGTAGGTAGTATCTTCTGCCATGAGCGTGGAACGCAGCCCTGCGCTGTCAAAATAGCGTTTCACCGGAATCGTCCCTTGCACCACAAGGGTTGCTGATCCACCTTTCACGAGGTGGGTTTTGAGGTCAGTAATAAAATATTCCAACGGACCCGTAGTGAGAATCGTCCCTCGATGAACAGGTGGGTTGCTGATGATCACGTCGTACTTCGCTTCCTTTGGAAGGGCTTTCCAGCTATCCCCCCAAAACGCGTGTACACCCGGAACATTTTTTGTCGTCGCCTCAATAGCAAAACGATTCACATCCACCGCATCAATGGAAACAGTTGGTGTTCGTTCTTGCAGCGCCCGCGCAAGCACACCCGTTCCCGAACCCATATCGAGCACCTTTGCCCCAGTGATACACTCAGGCAAATGCTTCAGCAAAAGCTGCGTCCCCTTATCCAAGACGCCATGCGCAAACATGCCTGGGTAAGAAACAAACGAGAGTGAGCGCTCGCCCTGCGGAACCTTCATGGTCCGTTCCCACTGCTCCAAAGAAGCTCGCAAGCCGTCTGTTACGGACGTTCGCGTAGCAGCAACCACACGTTGACGATGTTTATAGACCACGACCTCTGACTGCTCGAACCACGGCGCCAAATGATCCGCCACCGATTTAATCCCTTCTTGGTTAGGGCCATAGATCAAGCCCGTCCCTCCAGGAGCCAAGCGTGATGCTGCCACTTCAAGCACGAGGTCGGTAAGCTCTCGGTTCGCAGGCAGATGCAGGATCACGGCATCAAACGCCCCAACGGGTGGCCATGCCACCACTTCGCGCGCAGACCACATCCAACTCCATTCGATTACTTCGTTTCCAGCCGTACGCAACTTCTCACCCACCAAAGGAGAAAGTGGATCAATCAACAAAATACGACCCGAGACCGGTTTTGTCTCGAGACCTAACAAAAGAATGTCACCTGGGTCCGTAAATTCCATAGAAATACATTAGTGAGTATGCCCCGCGTGTGAGTGACCACCGCTCGCCTCTTCTTGAGTGACGTTCCGTTTCTGGAAGACCCAGGCCGTAAGTAGCGCTGTAATGGGGACCGTGAACACCAATCCAATTGTTCCAGACAGCGAGCGAATCACTTCATCGACCACGCTATCGAAGTTCACGAACTTGAGCCACGAGCCACCGAACTGGGTGTAGAGCAACAGCGTCGACAACGAGCCCCCGACGTACGCATAGACCAGGGTATTTGCGAGTGCGCTCATGTGATCATTTCCCATTTTCATCCCCGCCTCGAAGAGCTGACGGAAGCCCAATCGTGGGTTGGCGCGCTTTACTTCAGCGATTCCAGACGCAATCGAAACCGCCACGTCTTCTACAACTCCGGCCGAAGCGATGATAATACCAGCAAACAAGAGTCCGCGTGGATTCAAGCCTGGGTTCTTATCAAAAAACAAACGGTCCTCTTCGGTCGAGAGCCCATTTAAGTGCGCCCAATCCGCAAAAATCCAAGAAATAAAGTAGGCCATGAGCGCACCTCCCATGGTTCCAATGGCGGTGATATACGTCTTACGATTCCAACCCATACTCAACCCACCAGAAACAAGCGTGAAAATTCCACTCAGCAGAATCGCAACGGGAATCGGGTTCACTCCACGTAAAAAGGCTGGAATCAAGACATAGCCGATCAGTGCAATCGAAACCAAAATCGAAAGAGCGACTTTGAACCCCTGCCAACCTGCAAGGAGCACCAAAGACAACACGAAGAGCACCACCAACCAAATCATCGCCGACCGACGGTCATAGCCTTCAATATAAAACGTCTGTCCCACATCCGCCGAAGATTGAATAAACACCACCACCTTGTCACCTAAGCGCGGCTGAACACCATAGGGGTTCGAACCTACATCGTTCACAATGTCACGCGTTTGCCCATCAAGCTGCCCCGATAAGAAACGTACAGTATATGCCTCCACCTGATGACCTCCAGCGGGCGTCTGCTCTTCTTTTTGTTTCACTTGTTCTACAATTGCTCGCTCATACTGTCCATCGCGCCCTCCCTCGCCCGTTTCTACTGTGGCAGGGGTATTCGTCGCCGCCACGATCGTCGCGGTTGGAGGCGTCCCTGTGGCCGTTTGCGCCTGGACCGGTGCCACGGTTAAGAACCACGCCAGGCTCATGACACCGAGCAAGCTAAAAAGAAAACGTTTCATAGACATAGGTCCAGCTTAACCGATTTTTGCTTCCCACGGAAACGGCTGATGATAGATCCCCTCTTTAGCTGCATAGGCTGTAAGCCAATCCAAAAGCTTCGCCGTCGCCCAAGTATCCTCTTTATTGTACGCAATGAGCGCCTCGAGATCCTTCGGCCGCTTCTTCGTTAACCAACGTTTGTAGACTCCCACCGAGTCCGCTCCATGC
>CAZRDS010000004.1:0-11655 GCA_964598895.1 uncultured Gammaproteobacteria bacterium
TGCGGGGTGACGCGGAGACGACGGGCGAGTTCAGAGACGTTCATGGGCTTATTTGAGAGAAAAATGAATAGGCCAAGAGTAGGCGTTTTTCGCTAAAACGTCAATCGGAATTCAAAAGAGCTCCCGAAAGAGCTCTTTTGCGTGAGATGGTGAAAAGACTAGCCTCTTGGCCACTTCAAAACTTCGAGCGGTAAGACTTTGTCAGCTGGAATCGTCTCTTGTGCAATGATCCCAACAACACTTTTTAATTTCGCGGGCGAGATCCCATTTCCTGGGCCTTTCGCCATCAGCATCTTTTCGGTGATACGGGTACCCTTTGGAATCTCCACCGCCGACACAACGCTCTTTCCAAGCTTTTCACGGAGTGGCAACAGTTCTGGGTAGAGAATCTTTTCATCCTTCCCTAAGACCTTTTCGATCTCGCGGATGGAACGGACCAATTCCTTGAATTCCTGAGGGTCGAGTGAAGCACTATGGTCCGAACCTTTCATTGTTTTGTCGAGGGTCAAATGGCGTTCGACAATGACCGCATCGCGCGCAACAGCAGCAAGCGTTGGGAGAAGATCCGTCTCATGACCGGAGTACCCAACTGGCAGAGGCTTATAGCGCTTACGTAAGGTCTGCATGTAGCGCATGTTCAAGATCTCTGGCTTACACGGGTAAAGTGAAACGCAGTGGAACAAGATCAAGCGCGTGTTGTGCTGCAAAATGGCTTTGACCGCGTCTTCTATCTCTTCTTCGGTGCTCATGCCGGTCGAAAGTAAGATCGGACGATTCTTCTGAGCAACATAGGCCAGCAAATCCACGTTCGTCACATCGGCCGAAGGGATTTTATAGGCGGCCATGTCGAAGCGCTCAATAAAATCGGCACTCTTTTTGTCCCAGACACTCGCGAACATCAGAATCCCCTTTTCTTTAGCATAGGCGGTGAGCACTTGGTATTCTGGCTCACCAAATTCTAACGCGTCACGATGTTCGCCGTAGGTGGGAGCAAAGGCGTTGGGAGAGTTGTACGGCTTATCAAGGCCATCTTTGGTCAAGATATCTTTGGTCGTGCGCTTCTGGAATTTAATCGCATCGACACCTGCTTCGACGGCTGCGTCGATGAGTTTTTTGGCAAGATCGACACTCCCATTATGATTGATCCCCGCTTCGGCAATAATGAAAACCGGTTCGCCTGGGCCAACGTAACGCGTACCGATTTTGACGCGGCTAGGCAACTTCCCGAGCAATTCGTGCAGCTTATAGCGTGGAATCATAGGAGTATTTAGTTGATAAACCTTAACTTACGCGGAGACAAATGTTAAGTGTTGCTCATCTTTTGTCCGCGGATTATGCGTTGCGAACAAGTACCCATAAGGCGTTGCTTCTCCTGGCCGGAAGACCAAGAATTTGCACCGTTCTGGATGGCTCTGGTCTGAAACACGCATCACCACATCGCGTGGGCCGACCCCTGGGAGCCCTTCGGCCACCGCTCGTCGCAAAATCGAAGGGGTTCGGTCGATCGATTCCGAACTTGCGATCATCATAAAGCTCGAGAGGAAAAAAGTGTGCAAACGGAACACGTTCAGGATCTTGAGCAGCATCGTCCAACGCTGCGTAAAGAAGTCCTTGAGGTGACCTTTGCCATACAAATAGCCTTTGACTTCTGGTTGGTTTGAAAAAATGGTCGCTGGGTTGCGATAGTTTGGTTGCGGGTAGTGGAACTCCACCTGTGTAAACCCGGCTTCCGTCAGCATCTTCTTGTAGCCCCAAGAAGAGTAGACGTAGGTGCGATAACCATCCTTGAAACCATGTGAAAGTGCGTAGCGGTTAGCAAGTGGACGAGGCAAGATACAGGTGTACGGAATTTTGGTGTGTGGATCACGCAAATAGAATCCTGGAAACCAGCGGTTCTCAATCCCAACATACAACACACCATCCTTCTTCAAGAGTGTGCGGAGATACGCCAAGACGCGTTGCTGCGAGACGTTCGGAGGGGTCTCAAGCTTAGCCGAACCGACCCACTCCAAAAGCCCACTCATAATGATCGCATCAAATGATCCTGGTTCGAACGGCAAATTCAAAAATTCTAACGGATCGATGTTCACGAAATCGATATTTGTCAGGCCTTCGGTCTGCGCACGGAGCGACGTATATTCAAGGAGTTCACGCGTCGCGTCGGCAGCGACGACGCGATCGTAGTAACGCGCGAGTGGAATTGTGTTATTACCATAACCCGACCCAAGATCAAGCACTGTCGCGTTCGAAGAAATGGGGAGAAAGAAATGAAAACTTGCGCGATCCCACTGATGCGAATAGGTTCGCTGCTTTTCATTTTCCCAAAATGTTTTTTCCGCCGTCTCGAAACCTTCTAGCCGAGCCTTTTTCAAAAAAGCCTGCATCCCCTCGCGACTGTTCACCCCCCAATAATAGGAGTGCTGTGTGTAGATTTTGACCCCATCCATTTCTTGCAAGGGAGGGCGGGAGAAGATATTCATGCGAGAAAGAGGGTCAGATAAATGAGAATGGATACGAGCACGATAAAAAAGAAGTGCCTGAACGTCAATTCAAGTGGACATTCTTCCAAAGGCGCCTGATCAACATCAAGTGGTACGTATGGCGCGCAAGTTCGTACCTTATAGGGAGACGAGAAGTTCTTCCTTTCAACAACACGCCTGGCAAACGAAAGGCATATAAACATGAGACTTTTGCGTGATGAGCTACTAAACGCAGCCATTGCGACAAGGGGACGGAAGGGCGCAGAGAAGCTTCGATCTCGATATAGCGATTCCAACGTTCCAAGAGCCCTTCCAGGCTCCCGATGGGAACCAACATGTAGTTCCGCGTGGTTTTTACGAGCGCGTCCGGATTCAAGACCGGCTTCTCATGCACCGGACGAATGTATTTCCGTACCACATCACGCTTGAAAAAGCGCATCTGCTTGTTTGGATAGGTGGTCGCGTACAAAATCTCTCGTTCTTCTAATACATAATGACGCAAGACAAAAAAAGCCGCTGGCTCGTTTGCCTGGATGATCTCAAGAAATTCTGACAAGAGTTCAGACGTGGCTTGCTCGTCTGAGTCAAGAAAAAAAATCCAGGGCTGCGTTGAGGCGGCCAAGATCTGATTCCGTACCCCCGAAAAATCACGCAGGCGACCATCTGGCGAACGGAACTCCCCCGCCTGCTCTAACACGCGCGCCCCATAGCGCAGAGCGATGGCGCGCGTGTCGTCGGTGCTCGAACCATCACACAAGATGATCTCCGCAACCCCTTCCACAGACCGCAACGCACGCTCGAGCGTGGTGCCGGAGTTATGCGTGAGGATCCCGACGGTGAGGGGGATGTGTTTCGGGGAAGTTGATTCCATACCTACACACTCCCCTTTTGCGCTTTTTTCTGGAAGAGATATTCGTAATAGTCCCAATCATCCGGAACATTAATTCCGCTGTAAGCTTTCTCAAGGATCAAAGGGAACATCAGATCACCCGACATTTTCTTTTTTTCTAAGATGGTTTTACGCCAGGCCACATCGACATACCCCACATGTTTGTAGGCTTTTGGAAGGCTTTGTCCTGGCATGTTGAAGGCTTCCGGCATCCCTGGAACCGTGAGTAGCGGCGCGAGTCTTCCCTCTTCATTAATTTTATACATCTTATACGGGGACTGATCAGGCTCTGTCACCGTGCGGACTGAATCTACTTCCGGATGCTGTGCGAGGAGCTCCACCGCATCGTCGATGTGTTTTGCTTCACGCAATGGAGACGTTGGGCGTAAGTGCACAATGATCTCTGGACGATCTTGTTCGTGTTCTTCAAGCCAGTGCAAAGCGTGTTCAATGCAGGGAAAGTCTGGAGTGAGCTTCTCTGCTAATTCAGCTGGCCGCATAAAGGGGACCTCTGCCTTATAGCTCCGTGCCACTTCAGCGATTTCTTCATCGTCGGTAGAAACAATCAAACGATCAAGATATTTAGAGGCTTGTGCCTGTAGAATGGTATGACCAATAAGCGGATGACCAGCCAATAACTTAATATTTTTGCGTGGAATGCGGGTCGACCCACCACGCGCCAAGATAATACCGATAACTCGATGGTTGTTGATCATAGAAAAGACTTGGGCTACTTCACGGTAAGGAATCTGAGTTCTTCTGCCAAGAGCTTTGCCAAACGCAGGCCTGAATTTCCGTCATACGGCGCGATAAAACGCTTTACGAGCGCGGCTCGCCCCTCCTTACCCTGTTCCGGATGGGCAAGCGCTGTATTGATCTGTTCAGCCAACTCTCGTGGGCTATGCGCCAACGGGAGAGAGCCTGTCTGCACAGCATCTTCAAAATGCGTGTAGCAATCAAAGAAGCGCTCCGCAGACAACCAATATGGAGCATTCTTCTCTGTACCATTAAAGGCAATGGAAATCACAGGCTTATCAAAGAGCGCCCCTTCGAGCGCCATCGTAGAAGCGGTGTTTAAGACCACATCGCTATAAGCTAGAAGGTGCGTGAGGTGATCCAGTTCCCATTTTTCCATTTCTTGCTGAACTGTCTTTGTCCCTTCTGCTGTTTGCTCATCAACGCTCACGAATTGCATGTTGCGGATACGTTCAACTTGCGTCTGAAATTTTGGATGCGGTCGGTAGATGAACTGAACATCTTCTGGGACTTGCTTTGTACGCGCGAGTTCTTCAAATACATCCGCCAACTGATTCTCGTACGGAAAAAGGAAGTCTCCCATGGCCGCGTACAAAATAATTCGTTTTTTTGGATCAATCTGCATTTCCTTAAAAAACTCCTCACGAGAACGTAAAGCTTGTCTTTGATGGAAGTACGCGTCGTAGTGAGGTGTACCGACAATACTTATTGGAATCTGTTTCGGATCCACGAGTTGATAACGCATCGCCATCTCTTCCAAGAACTCGTCTTGTAGAACGAGTCTGTCGGGCAAAACACGCGTCAGCCCGTGGCTCGTGAAGTTATCCCAGCTACGCGTCATCCCAATCAAACGAATTCCACGACGCTTCGCTTCACACGCAATGGGTACATCAAAATCAAACTCCGTCAGACCTGTCACGAAGACAAGATCTGGTTTTTCTCGCTCAAAGATCTCTGCAAGCTCAGTACGAGGCGTCCCGTACTGAAGAAGCATCCAACGGAGCAAACGCTTCCACGCATCCAGGCGACCCAGCGTCGCGGTGTGCAAACGCTTGAAATAGGTCGTGATTGTCCCCGTATCCCCTCGCAACTGACTCCGCATCTTGGACCAGAGGTTGGTGTGAGTATCAAGCGCATTCCGCATGAACGACGTGATGATTTGTGCAACACGCCCCGAAAAACGTGGATCGACCTCGATAAATTCAACTTGTTTCCCTTTAAAAATCTGCTCGTATTCGTCTTTGGTTTTTTTCGGAATCAGAATAATGAAACGCGTCGTAGCAGCTTCTTTTTGAATCTCATCCCAAAACTGCGTCGCGAAAATATTGCGTGCGATATTGGGACGACCAAGAGTCAGGAAGAGAGTTTTCATAGCAAGAAAGAAGGGTCGTCGTTATCGTTTATAGGCTTTAAACGCATATCCCAACGTGAATTTAGGATCCACCTTTTGACGATCTACGAAACGTTCGAAGAACAGGTCTGAGAGTCGTCCGAATTTCCAGTTCATGCGAAGAAGGAGGTTTTTGATTCCTGAGTATTGCTTCAGCAAGCGCCAATAAAAATGCTTTTTTGTTTGCTGGTAGACATCAAAAGGGCAACCAACCGCTTCGACTGAGATATCCGTGAATCCTGCATCCAACAAGAGCTTCTCCAACATGAAGAAGGTGAAACGATGAAAGTCATACGGCGCTTGGTGAACCTCTAACAGGAAAGGAACGGTCCCCAAAATACAGCCGTCCTTTTTGAGAATCCGGAGACATTCGCGGAGCGCGATTTCTGGCTCTGACAGATGCTCGAAGACGTTAGAGGCGATGACCATATCAAACACATTTGTCTGAAATGGCGACATCTTTGTGAGGTCGCACACCACGCTCACATCAGGATAGGGAAAATGATCAACGCCAACCACATTTTGAAAGGGCCTAAAGAGCATTTCGAATTGCCCCTCCCCTGCACCAAAGTCCAATATTTGTTCGGTCGCTGCGTGGGTCGCTAGTTCTTTTTTATAAAAAGCCGCGTTTAGCGTGCGCCAGGTGGTCCATTTTGAAGGATCTTTGGCAGCGGGGCGTACATCCGGAACAGACACTGCTACAAGCTCATGAAAGTACACACGCTCGTCATCATAACGGTAGGCATGCCCTTCTGTGCACCGAACCGTCCCCTTCTCTTCCGCAAAAGAAAGCGTAGATTCACAGCTCGGACAACGAAGGAGAGTAAGTGCGGGACGTTGCATAAAGAAAGGTTGAGGGTGGTATTATGAGATTTTTTTGAAACGGGCCACGATAAATTGCTTGAATAAGCCACGGTCTTCTGCCGTGATCTTAAAGAGTTCCGTCCAATCGAGGGCGAGCCAGGAATGAAGCTTCGTAAGGGCTCGATAACGCAACAGGTTGAAGGCGATCAAGGAAATAACGTATTCAAGCGCGATCCCCAGCACTCCGAAGAAATGCATAAGGACATAACCCAGTGGAATAAACCAAATCCAACGCGCGAGCACAAGGATGAAGAGCCTTTTCTGCGATTGGTGAGAGACAAAAAAGCTACTCAACAAGATCGCCATTCCCGTGAATGGAACGTACAAGGCGAAGATCTGGACCGAACTAATCGCTTGGATATACCGAGGGAAGAAAAATGGTACAAAGAAGGGAGCGCCAAAGAAGAGTGCTAGTGCCAGGAGCGAGAATGCCCAAGTGGCGTATTTGAATCCTAAACGGAACACGCGCTTCACCCGGTCCTGGTTTTTGACTTCGGCTGACATGAGCGGAATGAGCACATCGTCCAGTGGCAAAAGCGCCATGACCTGCGTCGTGATTTTCTCAGCAAAACTGTACAGCGCCAGCACCTCACGCCCTAACAAGAGCTCGACCAAAAAAACGCGACCATTCTGCCCGACCTGACGAATCTGTTTTTGGAGAACTGCCCAGACTCCCTCGTCCTTAAGCAAGTAGATGACGAGCATGCAGGCGTGCCATGAAATCGATTTGAACATCTGAAAAAAGCGCTTCGCCGCCAGAGGAAAGAAGCAGATATTTACCAAGAAGGAGGCGCCAACGATCGAAGCGATCACAGCGGTAGCTGTTTTTTGATCGAGGACAAAAAAGCAGATAAGTACACCGATCGTCTTCAGCGCATCTTCACAACTTGTGAGCGCATTCATCCAAATAAATTCATGGTCGAACGAGAAAAAGAAGCGTGTCAGTTGCCCAAACGGATTCACGAGCAGCGTGAAGGAAAGTAACCGAAGCGAGGTCGCGACCGATGAATCCGCCGCCCCCTTGCTCTGCGCGTAATAAATATTTACAAACAAAAAGAGAAAGAGACAAACACCGGCAAGCAAGGTAAAAAAGCCTGCGACTAATTGTCTAGACTCCTCCGGCTGGTCCAACGAACGTAATTTTGAAGCACGCGACGTCACGAGTGAAGACAGACCCTGAAACAAGAACACCATCAAGATTCCCCAGGCGGCGATGATAAGCTGATAGGTCCCGTATTCATGCAGACTCAGAGAACGAAACAGCACCAAAGACAACAGAAATGCCAATCCCTTCGAAAAAAGAGAGAATCCAGTAGAGCTGATCACGCCTCGGATCAACTTCTGAGAAAAGGACTTTGGCATGGTTAAATGGAGGCCCTGGTTTGTTGGATAAATGCGACGATCGCGTGCGCACGGTCCCGAGGAGTGAGCACATATGCTCCACTTTGGAGGCTAGCTCCCTGCTGCTCCAGCGTATGCATTTCCCGTTCCTCGCGCACCGCAGTTCGCCAAGACTCTGGGTCATCCGGAGCCACGAAGGCGGCCTTTGGATAATCCCCCAATGCCTCACGGATACTTGGAAGATCACTCGCCAAGATCACTCGTTCTGCCGCAATCGCTTCATACACTTTCATCGGATTCGTATCTTCGCGAGAAAGAGAGGACTTCCCCGAGTTCGGGATCACCAACAGGTCCGCTGCGCGTAACCAATATTTCACCTCTTCCCGCGGACGTTGACCATGGAGCTTAATCGCGTCCGAAGGATGCTGTGCGAGGAGTGTTCGCGTACGTTCGAGGTCGATGCCGAGACCACCTACAATGTGGAACGTGACATCTGACGGGTCCACCTCTCCCAGTGCTTCGATCACGGTATCCACGCCCTTCCATGGAAACAGCTGACCCACATACATCACAAGGAACGCTTCTTGCGGAAGGCTGAGCTTTTCGCGGGCGGTCTGCTTTGAAATCGCCTGCAATTCGTCTAATGGAAACGTCACAGGATTAGGAAGGACGACGTGCGGTGGGAGAGAAGGCGTGATTTTCTGGAGAGCTGTCAGCTTCAAGATATTCGTGCTCACAATCCCCTGCACACGTTTCAGAAGCGTACGCATACTCCACTGTCGGAAAGCGGTCCGCATCGCAGGCACATCGTGCAAATCCCAATAGACTCGTTCTCGTTTCCCTAAAAATACGGCCTGAACTGGATCATTCACGAGAAGCGCGTCTGGCTTCCATGCACGAATATTCCTCGCAAAAATAGGCAGAAGCACAAACCGATAGAGGGAAAACAGAAACGGCAGCACGAGCGGGAGATACGGGCCGCAAGGAATATATTCAATTCCTTCAACCGGAGTCGGTAAAACCTTCGTTCTCCGAGGATAAAAAATAGCGAGCCGGTCCCCGTTCTCAACAAACCCCTTCGCCATGGCATCAACTTGAATCCCGTAGGCTTTTTCTGTTGGGTAGCGGGCATTCAAGACAATCCCTATTTTCATGGGCAAAGTGTAGCATAGCCCCCTCTTTCAACAAGAGATCTTCTGGGCTAAACTCCTCTAGTCGCTCACACGAAATATGACTCAACCAAGCAAAAAAGGCCTGCTTCTCCTCACCCAAGTCATGGACCAAGAGCACCAAGTGCTTGGGTTTTTTGTGAGCTGGGTACGACAATTAGCCTCATTCGGGAACCCAATCACGGTCGTCTGTTGGGCCAAAGGCCGCTGCGACGACCTGCCTCCTAACGTTGAAATTCTCGTTCTCCCTAAAGGGAAATGGTTGCGCTGGTTCCGCCTATGGAAACTCAGTTTTGTGCGACGTCACGAGTTCGGAACGGCATTCGTGCACATGATCCCACCTGTCGCAGCTGCCCTCGGCTGGTGGTGGCGACTCTTGGGGTTCCGCGTTGTGCTCTGGTACACCCACGGCTACGTCCCCTTCTCTCTTCGGATCACAGAGTGCTTTGCACATCGTCTTCTCACGGCTACCGATGAGAGCCTGCGGTTAGAGACTTCAAAAAAACGCGTAACCGGACATGGGATCGACCTCACGCTCTATCATCCTGTCGCCGGAATTCAGCGCAAAGCGATTCTCCTGTCTGCAGGTCGTATTTCTGCTCGCAAAGATCAGATGTCGCTTCTTCTTGCCGCGAACCTCATCCACCAACGTTGGCCCTCGCTTGTATTCCAAGTCGTAATCGTCGGCGAGCCGTGCACGCCTGAAGATGAAACGTATCTCCAGACATTGAAACAATTCGTGAAAGATCATGCCTTAGAACAGATCGTTCGCTGGGAGGGGAAAAAGACCGGCGCGGAGTTACTTACTGCTTATTCCAAAGCGGCAGTGTTTGTCAGTACAAGCAACACAGGGAGTCTCGATAAAGTCGTGCTCGAAGCGATGGCCTGTGAAACCCCGGTTCTCGCCACAAATGCTGCGTTCGCTCATCTCACAAGCGTGCAGATGGTCGATTCACTCACGTCAGAAACGGGACTCGCCTTTCTCAAAGAAAAATTGGAGCAGCCTCAAGCCTTCCCCGCCGCACGAGCTGAAGTGGAACGCGTCGCTGATCTTCGTTCGCTCATGCGAACGGTGCATGCAGAATTGTTTCCGAACTAAACTTCCCTGCTATGCCTATTTTAATGATCGGGTACGAAAAAGAAGCATTAAAAACAGACTCAGAAGCATTCGCCCGCATTCAAGCCTACGCAACCCCCGATTTTTCGATCGAGACGCTTGCCCTCAGCCGAGGTTTTGCGGCCGATACGGTCGCGGTTGGTGAAGGTCTCGCCGCTTATGGATTTTCTGGCGGTAGCCTCGCTCGCATTTGGAAAGCGTTCTCCCAAGGACGCACCTCTCTTCAAAAAGAACCGAAACAAAGCATCATCAGCGCCCAAGACCCGTTTCTCGCTGGCCTTATTGCGTACGCACTCCACCGCTCCACAGGCGTGCCCTACGAAATCCAAGAACATGGAGATTTCTTTTCCCCCCTCTGGAAGAAGGCTCACTGGATGAATGGGATCTGGTGGGCCGTCGGGGCATTTCTTCTGCGCCGGGCAGCTCACGTGCGCGTTGTGAGTGAACGTGTACGCGGACATGTCGAAGCTCTTGGAGTAAGCCTTTCTCATATCACGGTCTTGCCCGTTGCACAGCCTTTAGCTGACTTACAGACACGACCTCTCAGCCCACGGGACACGACACAGCCCTTCCGTTTTGTCATGCCTTGCCGTTGGACGTATCAAAAAGGGATTGATATCGCGTTTCAAGCCTGCGCCGAACTCAAACGCAGAAATATTTTATTCTCTCTGACCCTTATCGGTCGGGGTGAGCTTGCAGCAGAAGTCAAGGAATGGGTAAAGACATATAAGCTCGAGAACACGGTACATTTCAGCCCCTGGATGCCTGCCTCCGAGGTCTGGAACGAAGCCGATGGACTCATCGTTGCTTCACGCTGGGAGGGCTGGTGCCGAGCGATCCCGGAAGCCATGGCCGCCGGCGTGAGCGTGATCACGACTCCCGTGGGCTGTGTGGGTTCCTTTTTTCGACCAAACCAAGATGGCCTAGAAGTTCCGCTAGAAGAACCAACTCAGCTCGCAGAAGCTATGGAAAAACTCTGCCAAGACGAAACACTACGCGAGCAGCTGCGCGTTAGCGCTCGAGAACAAAGCTACAAGATCGCCGATCCCACACAGCTTCGCGCAACCCAACAAGATCTTTGGCGAAAAATGATTTTGTAATCTAGGGTTTTTACATTCGTGTCAGGATTTCTACAAGCGTTGGACCTTGATATTCCGGAATGCGGATAGACGAACGCAATGTTTCGTACGTTTGCGTGTCCAACAGCGAACGAATGCGCTCTACCCACGCTTCTTCCTCTGTCGGAGAAGTCGTTAAAATGCCGCCAAAGCCCGCTTCGAGACCATGTTCGCTGGTGAGAAGAACTGGCACTCCTTGCAGTAGCGATTCAATCACCACATTAGGATAGATGTCCGTGATCGAGGGGAGGAGTAAGAGATCCGTCTCATCAAACGCAGCGCGAACCTGTGCAGCCGTACATTCACCCAAAAAAGAAACTCCCGCTACATCCGCTAAGATTCGCTTCGCCTCTTCTTCTTGGTCTCCTCCTCCGATGAAGGTTGCCTCGATAGAGAGACCTTGTTTCACACATTGCTTAATAACGTACGCCAAGAAAGGAACATTTTTTACACGATACATTCGACCAACAAAAAGGAGTCGGAGCGGTGTATGCGGACGCGCTTCATGATCAACTACACTCATAGCCCTAG
>CAZRDS010000004.1:11665-17829 GCA_964598895.1 uncultured Gammaproteobacteria bacterium
AATTGAGTTTTGTCCAGTTGCTCTCCGCTGCCGGCGCGCAACGCATCGAATGGCGTGAGGAATTACTGACACACGAACAGCCCGCCGAGCTGGCTCAAGCCGCGGCGCAACACGATTTGGAATCACCTGAAAACGAGCTGTACTTCCTGAAACCATCTTCTCAAAGCATCTTTTTAACAATGAGGACACAAGGACCACTTCACGCGCCATCCCAAAAAACCAGCGGTAATACCAACGCATCAGCCGATGTGAGCGCATTCCTTTGCCAAGCCAATAATCTCGGAGTGAGCACGTGACACTTCCTGACTGGATCGCATTTTCCCAAGACCGCTCCCCTCCCAACCGAATAACGATCTTCAAACGGCGAACAAGCGATAAGAGTCGCACCGGAAGCCCTGTAGACAAGCTGTCTGTCACCAGAACCACGCTATCTGTTTGGGTTTCTCTTGCCAGCGCACGCAGATAACGAAGGTAACGAACCACGACATTTCCAGCACGCGACACGGACACAAGGCGCGTAGAGCCGATCTGCTCAATAGGCGAAGCGGCATCGCGATACGTCACAACGACCACTTCTACCCCTTGTGAAGACAGCTCGCTCGCCACACGTGCAGAGACCGTCGAAACTCCCCCCGCTTCTGGCGGGTACGTTCCAGCAGCGATAACAACGCGCTTGTTCATAGATGAAAGCGTCCCATAAAAACGGGTTTTTCGCTACTATTTTATCAGCTCAGAAAGCGTCTTCCTCTTTTTTAGGCCTTCTTTGGGATTTTAATAATCGCTAACCGCGCCGTTCCTTTAGCCGAATGCTTGTGCGGCTCACCCGCTGGGATCCAAAGCCAATCGCCCGGCTTCATGATCGTCACAGTACCGCCCTCGACCTGACCCTTCCATTCGTTCTCATCCGTTGTGCCATCTTTCCGGACCTTGGCCACCCCATCCACCAATGTTCCACCACACACAAACTCCGCTTCTCCTTCGAGACACAACCACAAATCCGCTTCATGATGGTGCACCTCACCGGCATTTTCAACTTCATGATCTTCCAAGATCGTCATCGGAAAACCTGTCTCTTTGGCCTGTGTTTTGAGCGGTTCGAGTTGGCGTTTTCCTTGTACGGGGGCTTGCTCTAATACAGCTTTTATTTGCTCCGCCGAAACATGCATCGAAATAGGCATAGAGAAAAGAAGAAAAAGAGGCGATGACCATCTCCCTGGACAAACGTGTTAGAATGGCACAAATTTAGCACATCTTTCTATGATCGTGGAACTCCTCAACCGCCTAGCCGAAAATGCATCCGATTTAAAAGCGCTGGCAAGTGCCAAGATCCCAAGAAAAGCCAAGCTTAGTATTCTCGCCGTTTACCTTCGTCTTTTCCTCAAGAGCCGTTTTGATCGTTTCTTTCATTTTTCCGAAGAACGTTTTCTGGGCTACCGCGTTGCAACGGGGCCATATCATCATTTTGCCTTATTCTTCCGCGAAATCTTTGTCCGTCATTCATACCTGTTCAAAGCGACAACCAACCAACCCGTCATTTTGGATTGCGGTAGCAACATTGGGTTAAGCGTTCTCTATTTCAAATGGTTGTACCCGGAAGCCACGATGATTGCTTTCGAACCTTGCCCTCCTATTTTTGAGCTCCTCAAAAAGAACGTGGAACAGAACAACCTCAAAAACGTGACACTGGTTCAAGCGGCGATCGCCGACCAGGCGGGCGTACTTCAGCTGCACTTCCCTTCGCACAAACCAATGGGCGGCGGAGCAACCGTCGTCGCAGAAGCGGCTGAAACGAAACAGGAGCAACTTAAGCGCGAATGGCAAACGGTCGATGTAAAAACAGTACCCCTCTCTGACTATATTTCTGGTCCGGTCGATTTGCTCAAAATGGACATCGAGGGTGCTGAGACACTATCTTTCCGCGATCTTGAGAAGTCAGAAAAAATCCAGCAGATCAATCAAGGGATTATCGAATTCCACTACAACGAAGCGAATGAAAAGAATAATTTCATTGAGCTTCTTACGCTCTTAAAACGTGCCTCGTTTCACACAACCCCTTACCAAGAACGTGAGTTAAGCGATCCCTCAGGCCAAGCCGTCCATAAGCGCGGATTTCACAACTTCATGTTGCGCATCTCACACCTCGCAAAATAAACCAAAATTATTTTCCTCCCAGTGCGTATTGTGCTGATGGAGAAAGCTCTTTGACGCGGGATAGATCCTGAGGAAAGGCGTACATCCGTGGACAGTGCGATGCAAAGGAAGAAAATCCAGCCGTATACATGAGCCGCGCAGTCGTCGTTGAGAAGCCTCCTTTGTGCAAGCCGCTCGTGTCCGCAAAGATAATCGTTCCCGCCCTCCCTAAACAGGTGAGGATGTCTTTTGGATCAGCCAATTTTTCTACCGCACCGGCAGGCGGATAAGAACCTTGAGGAAACTTTTGGGGATAGTGTTTCCGGTATGGCCCACCTTGCTGTGAACCACGCAGATAAGTAAATGGACCCGCGCCAACATCATTTACATCGCTCAAGTACAAAAACACCTTACATGTCTGACGGTCTTCTGGATCACGGTGCCATGCCTGCGAACCAACCGGAACATCGCTCGGGTTCACGGGCAACGTCTCGCCTAAATAGAAATAATAGTGACGAGCCCACATCTTAAGGTAGGCATTCACAACATCCAAGAGCTCAGGACGAAACGAATAACCCGTGAGCGGATGTGACAGATCGAGAACGCGGCTCGAGCCATAGAAGTCGTACAAAAAAGCTTTTTTTCGGTTCTGAACTACCCCTTCACGCATCGCTTCAACGCTGGCTTGAATCTTTGCAAGATATTCTGGCTCGTTCGGGAAAAGCTCCGACAGAGAAGTAAACGCAATTCCGTTCTGCCGAAGATCACCCACCAACCGCGCTTGGAGCGCACTCAACTGAATGGGATTTTTTTCGAACTGCTGGCGAGCCTCTTGATTCAACTCCGCCCAGACGCGATCCGTCATACGCCAGGAGAAATAGGGACGCTTCACCGTGACAATCGCCTGAGACAGAACCCGTGAGAAAAAAGACATAGGACTATTGGGGAGTATAGATGAGCGTTTTTGAAAAGTCATGTGCGTTGTTTCCCCATCTTTGGTGTGTAATACTGCCAAAAGCTATGACACCGACCCCTCAAGTCGCCCCGTCTCATTACATAAAACCAGGCTATCTCACCAAAGATCGTTGGCTGAACTACTGGTACCAATTAAGCTGGGTTCGGAAGTGCGCTCCGAAGACTGTTTTGGAAATTGGGATCGGAAACGGGCTGGTCAAAACGGCCTTAGAGCGACTGGGGATCATAGTAGAAACCGCCGACATCGATGCCGCACTCAAACCAACCTACACCGCAAGCGTGACCAAGCTCCCCGTCCCTGATGCGTCCTACGACTTCGTTTTGTGCGCAGAGGTCTTGGAACATTTGCCGTTTGAGGAATCATTGCAAGCGATGAAGGAATTGCATCGTGTGAGCCGACGCTACGCGCTCGTGACGCTGCCGCATGCTGGCTATGTTTTTGCTTGGATCTTCAAACTACCTCTCCTCCCTTGGATTGAGCTCGGCTTCAAGCTCCCGCACTGGTGGAAGACGCACATCTTTCAAGGAGAGCACTACTGGGAGCTCGGCAAAAAAACCTGGTCGCGCCAACGGATTAAGAAGGAACTCGAAGGCGTAGGCTTTCGTGTTTTGAAAACACAGATACATCCGGATGATCCGGGCCATGTGTTTTATCTATGTGAGAAACGGACTTCTGTATAGCTTTGTATGAACCCTGAAACAGCGCCTCACATCGTCCTTGCGATCACCCAAGCCGTCCAGGGAGGGGCGACGAGCTTTGTGTACGAGTATGCAGTGTGGCTAAAACAAAAAGGCATCAAAGTCACACTTGTCGCCGGAAATGGCGACCTCCTCTTCAAAAAAGCGGCTGAAGCCGGAATCCCCTGCCTCCGCGCTCCTTTCATGCAGCGCGAGATTCGACCCTGGCTCGACCTTCCGGCCGTCTTTGCCCTTGCTAAGCTATTCCGGGAGCTCAAACCGACCGTGGTTCACTTGAACAGCAGCAAGATGGGAGTTGTTGGGAGTATTGCGGCGCGCTTAGCCCGCGTTCCGCGTGTCGTTTATTGCATCGGAGGTTGGGCCTTCCTCGAATCGATCGCTCCTTGGAAGAAGCGAGTCTATACCATCGCTGAACGTATCACCTCATCTTTCAAAGATGCGATCATTTGCTTATCTCCTAGCGAAAAGCGTATCGCCGAAGATGCACAGATCCGACCACGCGAAAAAATCACTGTCATTCCGAATGGAGTCGACTTGCCCGCCTTAGATCGAAGTCGTTTAAGCCGCGTGGATGCGCGAGAAGCTCTAGGTCTACCTCAGGATTTATTTGTATTTGGGACGATTGCTAATTTCCACAGCCCAAAAAATCTTCCAACCTACATCCAGTTTGCCGCAGACGTGTTGAAACAAGCCCCTTCGTCATGCCTTGTGTTGATCGGCGAAGGACCAGAACGCGGAAAGATAGAAGCTGCGATCAAAGAATGGGGTCTCACATCCCAGGTCGTGCTTATTGGCGCCAAAGATCAAGCCTATCGCTACCTTTCTGCCTTCGACGTCTTCGTTCTTCCTTCAAGCAAGGAGGGTATGCCCCTCTCCTTGCTTGAAGCGATGACCGCCCGCCTCGCGTGTATCGTCACTGACGTAGGTGCGCACGCCTGGATGCTTGAAGGTACTGGATCCATGGTTGTCCCCCCGCACGATAAACAAGCTCTTCAACAAGCGCTGAACGCAGCTCTTCAACAGCGAGGGCGACTCATCGAGATCGGAGAAGCGAACCGAACAGCGGTTGAGAAACGCTTTCCCGTGGATGCCACCTATCGCGCACAGCTCGAAGTCTGCCTCCCCCGGAGCGTTTAGGAGGAAGCAAAAAACATCCCAGCAAACGCTAGGATGTTTTTTTGTCGCGGTGTTTTTACTTCTTGCGAGTCGCAGTCGCCGCGACAGGCACTGTTTCAATATTTGCGGTCTCGATCGTTGGTCCCGTGTCGGAAACGATCGCTCCAGCCTGGCGGCGAACCTGTTCTACGATCTCGACAGGAAGGGCTCGGTACAAGTCCTGCGTCAAATCCTGATAACCCGCTACATCAAGTCGATGCGCAAAGTCGGCATAGAATTTCACGTAGTCTGCCGTTGTTCCTAATGTCGAATAACGATCGATCAAGAGCTTCGCGACTGCCTTGTCTTTCACCAGGAATGTGGCTTCTACCACAGCTGGCAATTCGCGCATCGTCAGTTCGTAGGGGAACTTCACCGTTTGCGAAAGTAAAATTTGCTTTGGACCATTCACCTCGTCCTTCTTTCGGAAGAGGAGGGAGATGCCATACGCCAAGTGCGCTTGACCCAGCTCCTCATCCTGCTCCACCGCAAGACGTTCGTACTTCATGGCTTCTTCCGGCTTGTTTTGACGATAGTTGAAGTCTGCAAGGGCAAAAAAGAGCTGCTGACGGCGCGGACTCGTCTGGAGCGCGCGCTGATAGAGATCATTCGCCGTTTGCGCATCTGCTGGATACAGCACTGACATTTCCTGATAGAAGCGACCGATCAAGAACAGCATATTCGTCGAACGAGGGTGACGGAGCAATTCCTCCCCCGCCACACGTTTGACCATTCCGACCAACTCATCTCGCTTTGGCGATGTCTTAAGGGCGGAGTCTTGAGCGAGCTCCGTCAGGTTTTTAGCCATGAGATATGCCTGTTCGTCCAAGTAGGGAGTTGGGATCGCGTTCGCCATCTTGAACAGCTCAAGAGCAATATCATAACGCGCAGGACGAAGCTGGAACGCGCTATTCGCCTGGATCATTAAACGAGACGCCTGAAACGGTAGGACAGAATAACGCCAGACCACCCCCAGCGCGATCAACTGCACGATCACAAACGAAGTTAGTGGGAAATTACGTGGTTTTCCGTGCACAACAACCCCCTCCTCTTTTGGCTCAGCGCCCGGAAGGTGGAATCCATGAGAAGAAACACCGATCACGAGCGCAAAGAGCAAATAGCTCATCGTGAAGGCTGCCGGATGATCGAATACGAAGATGTTCTGAACGAAGTAGGCCACTGGCAACCCCGTCAGCAAGGCGAAT
>CAZRDS010000004.1:17839-29410 GCA_964598895.1 uncultured Gammaproteobacteria bacterium
GAGATTGAGTCCAAGCGCTCGTCGCGATACGCACGATACAACGACCAGAAAAGCGCCAGATACAAACCCGCGAAACCGATAAAACCAATCCCTCCCGTCATGGAAAGTACATCCATGATCGTGTTATGCGAACGATCGAACCAGGTTTCATACTGGCTGTAACGTAACGATTCTGGGTTGTACTTCAAGTTAAACAGAATGTGGTAGGCGTCGAAACCCCACCCTGTCAGTGGTCGTTCCTTAAACCCTTCCCAGGCGATCCTCCAGGCGATTAAGCGTGGCTCTGGAATCACATTGAAGCCACTTGTAATACGTTCAAATGGCGAATGCTTAATCGTTTCCGTGTTACGCAAGGCGAACAAGATGCCATAAGCAACAAAAACGGCGGCAACCGCTCCAATCACTCCACGTTTTACGCGTCGATCCTTTTGCGTCAGCCCAACAATAACCCCCACCACGAGCACTCCGGCCGCCAAACCCACCAACGCCCCACGCGTCTGAGCCAAGAAAAAGGCGATCAGCTGGAACAAGATGACACAGGCGTAGATGCCCTTCGTTGTTTTTGAAGGAGATTTTGCCAACAGCCACAATGCGAAGAAAATGTTGAAAATCTGATAGGCCGCCATGTAAATCGGGTTGTCGAGCAATCCTCCGATACGAGCACTGACAGGGAACAGAAGCAGGTTCGGGAATGGAATCTGCAGGATACTTACACACGCCATGATCACCGACAGAGCTAATTCAAAGTTCAAGAGACGACGCCACTGTGCCCAGGTTTTCACAAGACCAGTCGTCATGAGCAACCAAGCAAGGAAATGAAGCAGGGTGAAGAGCCCGTTCATGCGCTCCTGATTCCCCCACCATGACCGCATAGGATCAACTCCAAAGATCACGGACAATCCGATTGTAAGGAAGTAGAACGCAATCGCACCAAGTAATACATGACGTCGTGGACGAACACTTGGCTCCATCCAAGCAAGTGCGAGATACGCGGGAAACGTGAGCCCAATCAACACCTGCAGGAAAATAAGCTTTGAAAAAACGAACGGAAAAATCACGACCGGCACAAACACGAGCGGCATGAGTAATCCGGCGTAAATCCCCAAAAAGGTCACGGCTCTCAACCAAAATACAATGGTTTTTCTATTCATAGTTAGAGCAAACGGTAACAGAGATGCGCCACTGCTACAACCGGTCTCCCCTCCTTCCGCCAATCAAAAACTCCCCCGAAGGGGAGTTTTTGATTTCCTTGCGGAAAGAAGCGACTAGCTGCGGCTCACCTGCTGGGCCCCAGTGAGGTCCTGCAAGTAGAGGTCGTCAGTCCAGTCACCCGATGTAGCTGTGCCACCGGCTGAGTCGGAGATGTCCGACCAGACGAATGTACCAACTGCTACGCCTGTTCCATCAAGGCTGCCTGACAAGTTTGGACCCGAGACAGCTGTCGTTGTCGCTGTCGTGAGGAAACCTGTGAAGTTCACGCCTGTGGACTGTGTAACCATCGTTGTGATCACAACGTCGTTGGAGAACGAGCTGAGAACGTTGTTTGCGCGGAGAGCGTACTGAACGCTGCTTCCTGCATCAATCGTTTCAGGGTTCGTGAAGGTCATGACAACGTAGGTTGTCGTAGGAGCCGTGAGGCTGCCGGAGCCCTTCAACGAAGCACCCGTCAATCCGTTGACGACACTGTAGTCGTTCGTGTTCATCACCGAGTTGTTCTTCAAGACAACGAAGTCTGAGAGAACGAAGCCCGATGTGCTCAACGTGGAAGTTGAAGCAGCAACGCGGAATGTAACCTTCTTCAAGGCGACTGCGCCGATTGCGTCAGCCTGAACGTTGAAGCGATACAATTCTGGGCGGCTACCAATGGCCAAGCTCTGGTTGACAGCAACCTGGCTGACCGTTGGCTTCGAAGCACGGACGATGAACTGGTTGCCCAAGAGACCTTGGTGCAAGACAGTTCCGGTTGTCGTTGCGATGTAGACACGTTCGCCAGAAGCCTGACCTGTTACGCGAACGTTGAATTTCGTTGCGTAGTTAGAGTCGTATTCTGTGTCCGTGACATTGTTCGAAGCGATACCGAGGCTGAGAGGCAAACCTGTGCGAGCAGCTGGGGAAGCTGCATCGACGGAAGAGCTCGCCACAACTGGGAGCAATTTCGCCATGAGCTGAATCACCACGCTACCATCCTTAGGAACAACGATTGGGCTGCTCAAAAGGATATCCTTGGATGAGCTCGCGAGGCCCGAGAAGCGGCCCGTTCCGCGAACTGCACCTGCGACAGACACTGCTACTTCGTCAACCATGAGACCAAGACCGGTGGATGTGACCATCACGCGGTCGATCACCATGTCCTCATACTGTGCTGTTGCACGGTACTGAGCGAGACGCTGCCAGCTCTCGTTACGAGCGCCTGGCTTGCCTGCGAGGATGATTGTCGACTGTGGCATGTTGTCGGCGTTCAACGAGATCGTACGAGCGCGCTGAACAGTCATGATGACTGTGGAGGGAGTAGCCGGTACGCTGACGTTGTTGCGGGCAGGGGTTGCAGAAAGAGTCACCGTGTTCGAATCCTGATCCTGAGCTGTGACGGAAGAGACACCGACCGCGAATTGGTCGCTGCTGCCATCAATGACGGAATCAGACGTACACTTCACCGTAAGAACACCTGTCGCGCCACGAGCAACTGTCCAGTTAAGGTTGGAGAAGCTCATGAGACCTGCTGCATCTGGAATGCGGGACTGACCGACCTGGGTCGTACCACTGTACAGAGAACAAGCTGTAACGACGTTTACGAAGTTTGCAACATCCCAACTTGAGATGTTACCCGAACCAATCAAGTTGATCGCTGTCACCAAGGTGTCACTCTGACCACCGGCGGTGAAGTTCAAACCGAGGGCTGGGATGTCTGTCTGGCGCTTCACAACGTTCGTGGAAGCTGGGCTACCAGCGATCGAAAGCGTGAGGCTACCAGCCTGAACAGTCATTTCGTTTCCGTTGATCACGGAGTTTGGAACGATGTCAGAGGAAGCAACCTGTTCGTTCGTATCAACGACGCGAACGTCTCCGGACTGGAATGCGTTCAAGTTCACACGGTATTTCTTGCCGACGAAGTCGGTGTTGTCCGTGTTGTACAAGTCAGCAACAACTTCGAAGTTGCGTGTCTGACCAGCGTTGATGAAGACCGAGTTGTTGAAGACGAATGTCGAAGAAGCTGGTGACGTTGCGGAGCTCAACGTGCCGCCAGAAGCGGATGTTGGACCCTGGAGCGACTGGCTGTTCGACATGTCGCGCACGCGGACGTTACGGATGTAATCCGTGTAACCACCGGACGTGCCCGTTGCGACGAGACCACCGTTCGTCGAACCAACGAGAAGACGCATGTTGCGAATTTCGAGGTTGGAGCTCTGGGAGGTCAAGGCGAAACGCATCATGACAACGTTGTTCTGACCCTTCGCGACGTTGCTTGCGCCAGGACCGTTGTAGGCAACCGTCAACTGACCACCTTGTGTGGTGAGGTTGATGAAGTTGGAACCGGCTCCGTCGAAGCTTCCGTTGCTTGAGGTACAACCACTTGTCGAAGTACCGTTACAGACAAGCACACCGGATCCGTATACACGGTCGATAGCCATGACGTCTGCTGAGTATTCAACGTAGGTCTTGATCGTGTTCGAGGAACGACCAGAGACGTCTGCCTTCAAAGAGAAGACGCGCGTCACTCCGTTTGGAATGTCGTAGCCTTCACCTGTGAAGTTCAACACGATCTGGTTGTTCGACGAGATAGCAGCGGCGGACGCAACGAGCGTCGAACCCTGGTACAAGTTGAAGTTCTTAAGATCTGTGTTTGGGGTGTTTCCAGCCTGGTAGAGAGTCACACGGCGGACGCGAACGTCGTTTGTGTTGGCTGTCAAACGGAAGTTGGAAATTTCAGCCTGAGTTGCCCCAACGTTTGGGTTGGCTGGCTGAGAACCCTTCTGGATGTCCAAGCGAGCAGCGCTCGTTGTACCAATCACGAAAGAGTTACCGACAATTGGGAATGGACCACCGATTGTGACCGCTGGGGTTGTGGTAGAGCTACCAGCAACGACGACGGACGCAGCGTCCATAAGCTGGAAGGAGTGCTCACCACCAGAAGTGATGGAACCCTTCACATCACCAACCAAGACGAGTGACCATGTCTGACCCGCTGGAACTGTCCAGTTAAGACCGTTGAAATCAACAGTCTGCGTGACGGAGTTGATCGAGCGGCCCGTCGTGAGACGTGTGCCGTTTGCATCGTAGAGGTAGATGTTCGAGAAATCAGAAGTTGCACCAACGCCAGTGCGCTTCACGATGAGGCCTGTGATGCGAACAGCAGAGGACCCAGCTGTGAAGTTGAACTTAGCGAGCTGGCTGCCGGAGCTTCCCTGAGGAAGTGTAGCGCGAGCTGGTGTGTCTGAAGCCAAAGCAACCATGAGGTTACCGGAGACTGGAGTTGGGACGCTGGCGCGATAAATCGCATCAGACATCATTGCCTCGCGGCCTGTAACATCGGCTCCGTTTGGATAGACAATTGTTGTCTGGATGACGTTCGCAGCGTTGAATCCGTTAGCAGCAAAAGCTGAATCTGGAACAAACTTGCGCTTCATGCCGCCCATGACAACGTAACGAGCTGAGTCACCGGCGTACGAGATCAATGTCCCGTCTGGGTGAACAGCTGTTGAGAGTGAACCGCCAGTTGTGTAGTTCGTGAAGAACGCATCTGGAACGTCGACCACGCGACGAGCCCAAGCTGAGCCGTAGAGTGAAGTAGCGACTGATTCAGATTCGATCCAACGAAGCATTCCGCCTGGACCAACTGCGTATACCTTTGGATCGGTCGTAATCTTTACAAGCTTCGTGCCTGAGCGGATAACGAGGTTTCCACCAATGGAAACGGCAGCCAATTCTGCATCCGTAATGGTCTTAACGGACGAGAAATCCTGGAACCAGGAGAAGAACGTTGTTTCGTTTGGGAACACGTAACGCTTCATGTCGGACGCGTAGTAATACACGGCTGGACCGGAAGCTTTGATGAGGTCACCAGCAACAAGGGTGGCAGCAGACGCGCTGTGAGGCAACGCAAGCATACCTGTACCTGCTGTCGAGAGGACCGTCGTCAACGAGACAAAGCTCGTGAGAATTCGTTTAGCAAGACTCATATGTGACCTGTAGGTCTTTGAGAGACCGGCTTTTCTTTGAAGAAAGAAAATGCCGATGGAAAGAAACACTGAATAAGGGGGCGTGGAACCTCTAACGGACGCTAGAGATCGACCTTTAAGAACCACGCGTTGAATGAAAAGGTGACACAGGCCGGGATAAGGGAGTGAGCCCTGCACCCGCTTCGATCCACATCCTTCTGATGAAGACCGGAGCGGACGGAGATCTCGGGAGAGATCTCAGACCACCTGTATTCCTTTATTTCTTTTGTTCCGGGGGAGAAGTAGTAGCCATCTGTGTGGTAGAGGCCAACGGAACAGATGATGAACTTGTAGACGTTAGTGGCGGCGTTGAACTCGTAGTGGTAGAGGAAGCGTTCGAAGTTTGCGCGCTGCTCGTTGTTGATTGCACGATGGATTCTGCTGAACGCTCGGCATTCGCAGCCGATTTGGAAGCTTCTACCAGTTTATCCCCCACTTCACTTAAACGATCCTGCGAAAGTAGCACCCGTGCTTCTGCAAGCGAAACATGCGCACTTAGCAAGTCTGCGACGGAAGAAGTAGAAGCGCCGATCGTGGCCGCTGAGCTCGAAGCGGTAAAGGCTGTTGCGGTCCCTGTCGCCGAGAGAATACCGGCATCCGTCAGCTGCTGGGTTGCGCTCGTGATATGGTCTGAAACTCCTTCCACCTTCTGACTAATCGACTGAATCAACTCTTCTTTTGTAACCACTTTCTTAGAATCTTCATCTGTCTGTGAGTGGATAATCACATTCACCGCTTTCATCGAGGTATCCACCGCTGCCGCTTCCACTTCTGCAACCTGCGAACGAGCATCTGAGGTGAGAGAGGCTTTTGCTTCCTTTAAACCTGCAACCGCATCAGTAGTCGCTTGATCGATCAATTTAGCGACTTCGACACGATCAACGGGCTTATCTTGTGAAACATCTGCCAACTGGTTTTTTACCGTATCAAAATCACGTCGCAAAATTTCGGTCGCTTCTTTTAAGCGCTCCGGTTTTTGACCGACATCTGTTTGGACAATCTTTTTAATTTCATCCACACGACGATTCACAAACTCCCCCTTCAAACGAACTTTTTCTCTCTTATCCGTGGTAAGCACGAGGCGCGTCTGTTCAGAAACAAGCTTTACTGGAAACAACAAATCCCCTGGAACAGACTGCTCTGCAGCAGAGACCCCAACCATCGAACCTCCGATAATCAACCCTAATCCAGACAGGACCGCCGTGATCGGTCCACGGACGGCTGATCGTGCAGAGAGCGGAATAAAAGATTTAAGCACCAACGCTACCCGCTCTCCAAAAGGCGCCTGAACCACTTCTGTCCCTCCGATTTTTTGCAGCAGTTCTTCGCGCGTCTTCTCCACCCACGCCGAACCCGGCTGCACAGAACGAAGCTCTGTGAGCATGCGGTGGAGACGTGGAGTGCGAAGGTCGCGCATAAGAATTATTCGATAAAGGTTTTGAGGAGGGCTAAGGCTCGATGGTAGATCACACGGACGTTCGCATGCGATTTGTCGAGGGCTTGAGCGATCTCGGGAAACGAGAGCTCTTCAACCAAGCGCAGCAGCAATACATCTTGATAATCCGCCTTGAGCTTTTTGACGTGACGGAGGAGGAGAGCTGCTTCTGCACGAACTTCCGTCTGTTCAGAGCTCTTCCCTCGATCTGAAACCTCCTTCTCACTTACAGTAGTCGTCAGACCCTCATGATCTGTTACAGCTTGCTCTTCCAGGTACTCGAAGGGTCGGCGCTTATCCCGACGATAGGTGTCGATGATCTTCCGACGCGCGATCTTATACATCAGCCCTCGAACACTCTGAATCTCTTCGGTTCGTTGGGACAAAATGCGCCAAATATCCAAAAAAACCTCTGAAACGAGGTCTTCCGCCAGTTCACGCCCAGAGACTTTTGCGTAAATAAAACGATAAAGCGACTGGACATGGCGGTCATAAAGACGAGCAAATGCCGGACGATCGCCTTCTGTGCGGATTCTAAAAACGAGATAGGTGTCGATCAACGAAGACATGGGTTCTTGATATTACGCTAAAACTAGCGAAAAACTCCTCACCCCCGGCAGATCAACCCAAAATACATATAGCGGAAAGACTGGTGGCTAATTTAGCAAAAAACGAGCAAAACGCCAAGTCCTTCGGAAAATTCGCAAAACTGATCTTTACGCACCATTGTGGGATATTTTACGAGTTAAACACCCAGGGTTGAGCTCACAAGCTCCCGTGGCTGACCGCAAAGTTCGCGATAAAAACGATCCAGATCATCGATACGATCGACCGGATGGAAGGCGCGCTCCACGTGTGCACGCGTCTCTTCTCCCATTTTTTGTCGCTCTTCAGGCGAAAGCAAAACCATCTCCATCAGTCCGCGCGCTAAATCATCCACATCATTCACCCGTACTTTAATGACGGATGCACCAAGCGCCTCTTCGTTTTGAGGCAAAGCAGTTGCGACAGCGGGACGAGCAAATGCTCCCGCTTCCAACATCGCAAAGGACAAGCCCTCTGTGAGAGTTGGAAAGACGTGCGCCATCGCATGTGCCTGAAGCGCCGCGAGCTCCATTCCGGAACGTTCGCCTAAGAGCTTTACATTGGGTACCGTTGCAGCCAGTTTTGCGAGCCAAGAAACGTAGGAATCCGTCCAAACACCTCCCCCTACAATAACGAGAGGGATATGAGCAAACAGTTCAGGCCGCATTTCACGTACCTTCGCATAGGCCTGAATTAACAAGTGAATATGCTTGTTTGGAACCAAACGGCCAGCGGAAATGAGGTATTGATCTTTCACCAAACCAAACTGAGCCAAGGGCTCGGTTGGTACCTGGTTCTTATCGATATCAAATGGATGGGAGATGTAGACCGTCTGCGTCGAAAAACGCTTCAGACAATCTCGCAGCAACGTTTGCGAAACAACAATCGTTTTATCTGGAACGTTACAGGCGATCCATTCGCCTAGACGAAGTATTTTTTTCGCCAACCAGTTCCATTTGGCGTGCCCGGCATCGATACAGTGAAATGTTACCACCAACTTTGCACGTGGATGAAAAAGACGCGCAATAGGCGCGAGCAAGGCGACACTCGACCCCTGGAGATGAATAACGTCTGGTTTTACCTGACGCGCCTTCCACAACGCCGTAAAAGAATGGGTTACAGCGTCCAAATGCTTTGTGCGAATACCTGTACTAAAATGCTGCTCTACCCCAGCAGGGGCTTGACCATTTCCTACATACCAACGTCGCCCATAGACAACCACGCGGTACCCGCGCGCAACCAAACCCGTCGCAATCGACGAAACATGACGCTCAATACCCCCAGAGCGCGCCGGCAAGCCCTTTTGGCCAATCATGACGATGGTGAGAGGTTTTACCATAATCCTATATTCAACCACATTTTTCTTGTTTTGTCAATCGATTTTGGTTATTTTTTGGCTTAATTAAGCTATTTTTATGACTACCCCAGCTCAATATTCTGGATCCACGTAACCTCGGGCTCATCCCCCCTCAGGAGAATGGAAATCACATCTGCTTGGTAGTGGGTGGATTGGGGAGTATGAATCTGTAACCATAACTCCATCGTCCGAAGCCATTTTTGGCGCTTTGTAGCGCTTATCGCCTCTTCTGGATACCCAAAACTGGTCCCGCTGCGTGTTTTTACTTCCACAAAACGCAATTCTTGCTCCCGTCCAACAATCAGATCGATTTCCCCCAAACGGCAGGACCAGTTTCTTGCGATCACCTGAAACCCCTGGTTCTCTAAAAAATCAGCCGCCAGTGCTTCGCCATGGCGGCCGACTTGTCCACGTGGATTTGGACGAACTATTTTTTGGGCTTTGGGAGCCATTTTTCGTAAGAGGCTTTACTTGAAGCAAGACGCTCTTGCTCTGGGATACTGCTTCGCAAGGCCCGAACAGGCGCAACCAATAACCATGTAAAGAATAAGAACCCGACCACGAGCCAGAAACGCATTCCAAGAAGAGGAACTCCAAAGACCGTCATAAACAGCCAGGCCAAGCCACAGATCCCCGCCCAAAGAAGACTTTGTCCGATCGTTCCCAGTGCACGCTTGCGCAATTTAGACTCCGCGTTTCGACGAAACACGTACAATGTCACAAGACCCGCTGCGACCAGGACGAGAAAAAGCGCACCGAATGCGATCTGTGCCGTCAACAAGAGCGCGGGTGGAAAAAGGGAGAACCAGTAAGAGAAAGAAAGAAATCCGAGCATAGAATTGGCCTTGTAATGCCACACGAGTAAAGAGGTCGTCAATGAGTCGTGGGGAGCGCGACATGACCGACCGTTACAAACGGTTCTCCCATCAAGCGCTGATACAAAAGGGCGTAATGAAACTCCCCTGGCTCGAAGGCGTCACGCGACACCCAACCATGACGCTGCCACAATTCGTCTGCGTCCGTCTGGGAGAGACGGCGATCGTCCGCAGGACCGATGAGCGTTTTGCCCGGCGCCCATTCAATACAGAGCACGGCTCCTCCCGGTTTTGTCACGCGCCAAGCTTCTTGGATGAGTCCGTCACGGTTATCTGCCATGTAGAGGTTATCAACAACCAGGGTGAGGTCGAGCGAGGCGTCCGGAATACGAGCAGCTCCTGCGACTTCGATATCCGACCAGACCGTTTCGATATTCCAAAAATGTTCGTGACGCGCGGCTTTCTCAATCGCTTGTAAGGCAACTTTTCGAATATCTAGCGCAAAAACTTTGCCATCCGCACCAACCATCTGTGCAGCCGGAAACACAAAATGCCCCGTGCTGCCACAGCCTAAATCTGCGACCCAGGCGCCACGACGAAGCCCAATCCGTTCAAAAACCTTGAACGGATTCAGGACATCCGTCGAGCTCATCGCCTGGCGAATCATAGGCTACTTTTTGCCCGAAGGAAAAATGGAACCCAGCGTCGAATTCAAAAGTGAATTCCACATATCGGTTGCGACAATCAATCCAAGAAGAATGAATACGATACCGAGAAGTTTATAAAACAAACGTGAACCTCCTAAGTGACGCTCAGCCCACTCAACCCCACCGAAGAAATCGAGAATGATAGGCGTCTTAATGACAAAAAATGTACCGATTGCTGCGATCGCCACTCCGATCAAGATTTGAAGGACAAAGCTCATAGAGAAAAATAGATGAGACGATTATATCACGCGCGCCGGAGTTCGCGCAGTCTGAATCGCAGAGTGATAGATATGATCCAGATCTGCAAGATGTTTTGGCCAGGTTCGTGTGTCGATAATTTTTTTACGCGCCGACATACCGCGTCGTTTCCGTTCTTCTTCTGGCGTCGCAAGGAATGCGCGCAGTTGCGCGACCCAATCCTGCACATCATTTGGCGTGACAAGCCAACCATCCTCACCATCCTGGATAAGCTCAGGATTCCCTCCGATACGCGTCGCCAAGCACGGAATCCCATCCGCCATTCCTTCAAGAAGAGATGTGGAGGCATTTTCGTAGCAGATGGAGGGCATGACAAGCGCATCTGCTTTCGCACGAATAGAACTGAGCGCATCTGGAGACTGGAAGCCTAAGAACTCGATATTTTTTGCTCCGGCAGCCCGCACGAGCGTTTGGAGCGCTTCTTCTTCTGGTCCGCGGCCAGCGATCTTTACTTGGAGCTCTGGAATTTGCACCGCCGCTTCTAAGAACGAAGCGATCCCCTTTTCTTTAGATAAACGCCCCGCATAAAGAATATAGCCGCCCCCGCGTTCCGCCGTCTCCACACTCACACTTACAGGGTTAGGTGCGTACAGTAACTTACTCGCGGGCTCTCCCCACTCCTCCATTTTATTTTTCATAAAATGCGAAGGGCAAATGAAGGCTTGCATAGTCTTCTCATACATCTGAAAGAGTTTTGTATAGCCCATTTCAAAGGCCACGAGCAGGTTTCCCGGGAGCGACGCGAAGACGCAGTTGTACTTAACGGCATTTAAATATTTTCCTCCCTTACAACGTTCACAGGGAGCGCCTTGCGTGAACATACTGTAGCTCGGGCAAGCGAGCTTATAGTCGTGCAGGGTTTGCACGCACGGAATACGGAACTGACGAATCGGTCGCAAGACTGACGTTGAAAGATGATGGTAGATATTGTGGACATGCACCACATCGGGCTTATATTCCCGAAGCATCTTACGCATGGCGAGCTCAGCTTCGCGATTCCAAATAAACTGAGCCGCCTTCAGAGCATCTTTCTTGACCCCTTGCCACTGATTCAAGGTATTTCTTGTAACAAAATATTTCTCGTCCCCCTGAGCGGGGAGATTTTTCTCTGCCAGAGTGGAGAAGGCGTGGACCTCGTGCCCCGCCTCTTGCTGTGCCTTTATCAAGCGATGCACGTAGACCTCCGCTCCTCCGTGCA
>CAZRDS010000005.1:0-4866 GCA_964598895.1 uncultured Gammaproteobacteria bacterium
GACCAAGACATTGGGAACTACGAACGCTTCTTGGATGAGGACATCACAAGCGCCAACTACATGACGACTGGCCGCGTTTACCAAGCGGTCATCGCGCGCGAACGGGCTCTCGGATACGGCGGCAAGCAGGTGCAGGTTGTTCCGCATGTCCCACTCGAAGTCATTGCACGTATCAAGAACGCGGCCAAGCTTGCAAACGCCGATGTGACGATTATCGAAATTGGCGGGACGGTTGGGGAGTATGAGAATTTATTATTCCTCGAAGCAGCGCGCATGATGCGCTTGGAATTGCCAGGCGATGTATTAGTTGGTCTCGTGAGCTACTTGCCTGTGCCAGGCAGCTTGGGCGAGATGAAGAGCAAGCCCACCCAGCTTGCGGTTCGCGCCATCCAAGGAACGGGTCTTCAGCCAGATTTTGTCATTGGTCGCTCGTCGTTCCCCATTGATGGCCCGCGCAAGGAGAAAATCGCGATGTACTGCAACGTACATCCTGCTGATATCATCAGTGCCCCTGACATGCCCTCAATTTATTCCGTGCCAGAGGCCTTCTATCTTGAAGGTCTGGATGAACGAATCGTGAAAAAATTGAAGTTGCGAACGGGCGTGCCGAATATCGATTCTTGGAAGAATCTCATCAAGCAAAGAGATTCTGCCAAAAAAAGCATCAAAATCGGCATCATTGGCAAATATATTTCAACGGGCGATTTCATGCTGACAGATGCCTATATCTCCGTTCTTGAAGCGCTCAAGCACGCGGCATGGTCTTCAAAGTTGAAGGTTGAAGTCGAATGGTTGAATCCGGAAGTGTTTGAACAAGATCCAAAGCGCGTCGCAAAAGAATTGAAGCTCTTGGACGGTGTGCTTGTGCCGGGCGGTTTCGGTTCGCGTGGGATCGAGGGAAAAATGCTCGCGATTCGCTACGCGCGTGAGCAGGGGATTCCGTATCTTGGTCTTTGCTACGGTTTACAATTGGCTACGATTGAATATGCGCGTCACATGTTAGGCTACAAGCAAGCCAATACCACCGAAATTGACCCAGCAACCCCAGAACCGATCATTCATCTCATCAACGAACAAGAGGAGCGAATGAAAAACAAAGAATACGGTGGGACGATGCGTCTTGGAACCTACAAATGCGTTTTGCGAAAAGGGTCGTTGGCACGCAAGCTCTATGGCCAAGATATGATCGAAGAACGTCACCGCCATCGCTACGAGTGTAACCCGGCTTATCGCGCGGAGCTTGAAAAAGCGGGCTTGATCCCAAGCGGTCTTTCTCCAGACGGAACTTTGGTAGAAGTGGTCGAGCTCAAGGATCACCCCTTCTTTATCGCCTGTCAGTTTCATCCAGAATTTTTGTCACGTCCTTTCCGACCACATCCATTGTTTGTAGGACTTATCGAGGCGGCCAGCAAAAAGAAGTAGCCAATCATTAAAAAATCAGAAACGACAGCGCCCCACCCGTGGAGTAGCAGAGCAACTGCGACCGAAGGTGGGGCGGTTTAAATTTTGGGGAGGCGAGCGAGGATCGCTTTTGCCGCCCCGGCAGGGAGTGCGACGATCCGGCTCGGAAGGGGTTCCGTAGTTCCAGAGGGAGTCGTCACAGAGGGGGTGTAGAGCAAGAACTGCACATCTTCCGCCGGGCGGATCCGCACGCATTGAACGCCCCCGCGCAGTTCTTGCAGGAGGGTGTGTCCTTCCTGCTTGGTCACGCCTTCTGGGGTGTGCGTGCAGATGGTGATCTCAACCCGGCTTCTTCCCTCCGTACCCGTGAAGGTTACGAAGAGGTGTAGCGACCCATCAGCGCTCTCGAAGATGGGCTCGCGCTCGGCGTGTGTTCCTCTGACGAGCGTTGGCTTTCGCATGGTTTCCCTCCCTGTATCGGTGGTGGACGTGTCTGTTGCGTTGGGACGGTAATAGAAAGAGCGACTTTTTGCAATAACAAACGTCCTCCCCGATGGGAGGACGTTTGTGCAGACAAAAGTCTGATTTATTTCTTGCGAGTGATTCTCTTACCAGCGGCTTCGGCCTTGGCGCGCTTCATCAACTTGTTCTTGGAAACGGCCTTCTTGGTTTTTACTTCCTTCACATCTGGTTCGTAGCCTGGCTTGGTTTCAAGGGGGGTGATGTGGACGAACTTGGCATCCTTGAATTCACCGGTGTAGCGACGGATACGCTTGTTTGAGAACTTCACGATACCGTTGACGACTGCGAAGAGTGTATCGTCTGAACCTTTCAACACGTTGACGCCTGGACGGATGGCCGTGCCACGCTGACGGACCAAAATATTGCCCGTTCTGGCAAATTCACCTGCGTACTTTTTGACACCAAGACGCTGACCGTGAGAATCACGGCCGTACGCGGTAGAACCACCTGCTTTTTTATGAGCCATAAAAGGTTAAAGAATGACGATAGAATGCGCAAAATACTAAGGCCAAAGGCGAAACTTGTCAAGCTGTGCAGGAAAGCGGTAGGATCGCTCTATTATGCCAAAAACTGTGGAAGAAGTAGGAGAAGACGTAGAACGCGTATTAGTCGTGCTCCGTGAGGGTCTCGCGATGCACGGGGGCAACGTTCAGCTCGTAAAGATCGATTTGGAGACTGGAACCGCCTTTGTCCGCATGCAGGGAGCCTGTGTAGGCTGTCCGATGTCTGAGATGACCCTCAAAGCGGGGATTGAAGAAACGGTCTGTCAGATGGTGCCAGAAATCAAACAGGTGGTTCAGGCAGAGGCAGAACCATCCACATAGACGTAGTCGGAGCGCTCGCATACCATAGAGGAGTGCTTTGGAGCGCTTGGCGATTATCTGCACGACTTGCTTGGAGTTCGTGGCTTTATCGTATTCTGACCGTTTGGACGGTCGTGTGTTTGTTACTGGGGATTTCATGGTACGTGCTTGAGTTGTTAGGGGTCGACGCAGCGCAAAAGTCATTCGTGTTCCATTACACCGTATACTTGGGTATCGATGACGTACGACCATTGGCCTGGCTCATCCTGTGGCCGGCTCTCTGGTTGCTGACAAGTATGCTTTTCCTCATAGGTGCCTATGGGACCTATCGCCGTGATTTTCATGCCGGAGTCGCCTGGTTGGTCCTCGCGTCGTGTTCTGTCCTCCCGTGGATGCTCGCCCTTCATTATCTTGCTTTGATCAATCGTTAGTCCTATGGATGTCCCTGCTGTTATTCGTCCGATGGGAGATGTCTTCTCCGTAGTCCGCCCGATGGGGTTCGTGGCTATCGCTTTTTTGCTGTCGGTGATCGTCATGCCGGCCCTGATTCGTACCCTGCGGCAGCTCGGGATGGGGAAGCAGATTCGTGATGCGGCCGCTGCGCCCATCATGGCGGAGATGCATAAAGCAAAAGCAGGGACGCCAACTATGGGAGGGATCATCATTTGGGGAACGGCTTTGGTCTTGATTTTGCTTGTAGCGGCAGGCTGTGCTGTTTCGCTCCCCGGTTCGATTCTGTGCCGGGTGAATTTTCTCTCGCGTGCCCAAACTTGGCTTCCACTGGGTCTGATGGTGGGGGCTGCCTTAATTGGTTTAGTGGATGATTATTTAAACGTGAAGAAAATTGGTTCCAAAGGCGGTGGTCTGCGCGTGCGCCACCGGTTTATTTCGTATGGAGTCATTGCAGCGGTCGGCGCCTGGTGGTTTTACTCCAAACTTGGGTGGCAGCATGTACATGTGCCGTTTTTCGGAAGTTACGAAATAGGTCTCTGGTCCATTCCATTTTTTGTATTGGTGATCGCGTCGACCTCGCATTCGGTAAATGTCACGGATGGCTTGGATGGTCTCGCGGGCGGGACGCTTTTGTCCGCGCTCGGAGCCTATGGAGTGATCGCCTGGGGGCAAGGACGGACCGATTTGGCAACCTTCTGTGCGGTACTGGTCGGAGCCTTGATGGGCTTTTTGTGGTTTAATGTAAATCCCGCGCAAGTCTTCATGGGTGATACGGGGGCCATGTCTCTTGGGACGGTCCTGGGAGTGTTGGCTCTGCTTACAGATCAGCCGCTGCTTCTTCTCATTATTGGGTTGCCGTTCGTGATTGAAACCCTCTCCGTGTTGATCCAAGTGGCGAGTAAAAAACTGCGAGGTGGTAAGAAGGTTTTTTACAGCGCGCCGCTCCACCACCATTTGCAGGCTATCGGCTGGAGCGAACCAAAGATCGTGATGCGTACCTGGATGATCTCACTCACACTCTCTGCGCTCGGAGTCGCCATTGCCCTTGTAGATCGTTTTTAACACCATGTCCGTCCTCGACCGCCTTCGCTCTTTAGACCCGATCATCGTGGGAATCACGCTGACCTTGCTTGTTGTGGGGCTCTTGATGCTTTTCTCGGCGACGGTCGCGGTTGGGGTGCAGCGAGCAGGGGACAGCCTCTATTTCGTGAAGAGTCAGCTGTTTAAAGGTGTGATCCCGGGAGTGATTGCCTTTTTGTTCGGTGCCTTGATTGATTATCGGATCTGGAAAAAATGGGCTCTAGCGATTCTCATTTTTTCTATTGGATTGCTGCTCTTGGTGTACGTGCCAGGTGTCGGGATCATTTTGAACGGGGCCAAAGGTTGGATTCGAGTTGCCGGGTTTCAATTTCAGCCGTCGGAATTGGTGAAGATCACATTTGTGATCTACTTAGCCGCGTGGCTTGCGAGTCATAAGGCTGGGGAGGCGCATAAAATAGAGACAGGCTTGATTCCGTTTTTGTTTGCACTCGGAAGCGTCATGTTTCTCCTCATCATGCAGCCAGATACGGGTTCGATGATGGTGTTGGTTGGAACCTCACTTACCATGTATTTCTTATCAGGTGCGCCCATTTCCTGGTTCGTCTTGTTGTCAGCTGTTGGGTCTGGGTTGCTCGCGCTTCTTATT
>CAZRDS010000005.1:4876-7160 GCA_964598895.1 uncultured Gammaproteobacteria bacterium
ATGGTGTTCCTTCGCCCAGAACTTGATCCTCAAGGAGTGGGCTATCATATCAACCAAGCGGTGCTCGCGATTGGGTCGGGTGGATGGTTGGGGTTGGGCTTTGGTCAGTCACGACAAAAGTATCTCTATCTGCCGACAGTTGAGTCGGACTCTATCATCGCCATTCTGGCAGAAGAATTGGGATTCGTTGCCGTATGTTTGTTGCTTGCGTTGTTTGGAGCCCTCGTCTGGCGTTGTTTCGCGATCGCACGTGAAGCCAAGGACCCATTTGCAACCTATCTGATGGCGGGGATCGGGATGATGCTTGCGATCCAAACAGTGATGAATATCGCGTCGATGACAGGATTAATGCCGATCACCGGTGTTACACTACCCTTTATGTCCCACGGAGGAACGGCAATGGTTATTTTACTCGGGATGATGGGATTAGCTGCGGGCATTCCCTCACGACAATCGAATCACGCTCGCGCACGCCTATGAAGATCTTATTTGCTGGTGGAGGTTCGCTTGGTCCGGTGACGCCCTTGATTGCGACAGCGCGGGCGTTAGCGCGTTTAGAAAAGAATCTTCAATTTTTTTGGATCGGGACGCCAACCGGGCCAGAGCGTGCCCTGGCGGAAGCAGAAGGGATGCAATTCTCTAGCTTGCCGGTCGTGAAACTACCCCGTTATCCTTCGTTAAAATGGCTGACATTGCCCTTTGACTGGTTACGTGTGCGTCATTTGGCCGCGGTTGAGCTCGAGCGTGTGAAACCGGATGTGATTGTTTCTGTGGGAGGGTTTACGGCAACTCCCGTTATGATCGAGGCGGTGCGGCGCGGAATTCCCTGCGTCATGCATCAGCTTGATCTCCGTCCGGGGCTTTCGAATCGTCGTGTGGCAAAACTCTGTTCGAGTGTGACGACATCCTTTGAATACGAACGCCCTCCTTTTGGAGAATGGGTTTCCGATGAGCGGATCGCTTCACCTGTGCGTTTTCAAAGAGCGGACTTGCCCACGCGTACTGCGGCAGCAAGGCATTTTGGGTTAGATTCCAAACAGCCGGTGACGTTGATCTCAGGTGGAGGCACAGGAGCACAGGCATTGAACCAGCATGTCGGAAGAACGATCGCAGAGTGGCTTAAACTGACTCAGGTTATTCACCTCACGGGAAGAGGGAAGAGCGACGGATTGAAGGAGCGACCGGGCTATGTTGTGCGAGAGCTTTTGGTCGAAGACATGGGCCACGCCTATGCGCTTGCCGATTTAGCGGTATCGCGTGCAGGGTTTGCATCGCTTGCGGAAATGACGGCTAGCCTTGCGATTCCAACGATCGCCGTACCTTTGCCGGGAACAGAGCAAGAGGAAAATGCTCGCGCCTTTGAAGAGCAGAAGGCGCTGATTGTGGTTGAGCAGTCGCATCCGCGCTTTGATGATGAGGTGTTATCCGCCGCACGTTTGATGTTGAGCGACGCGGATATTTGCCGTGAGCTAGGGGAGAATGCGCAGGCGTTTTTACCAACGGATGATGGAACGGCGCTCGCGAGACGAGTTTTGAAAGCGCTGAAGAACTCGATGAAAACAAAAACAATATAGAAGGTCGTAGAGGCTTAACGATCATTTTTCACTTGCGAGGCAACTCGCGTTGAGGATTGTCGTTTCAAGTCTCACGGCAGATCTTCACTCCGTTTTTATTCGTTCGCGCCCCGCTCACAGTAGCTCAAACACTCCTCGCTTCGTTCAAAACGACCGTTAAGCCTCTCCTCAGTTCTTATTCAGCGACTTCGGTTGGTTCTGTTTTCGTTGATTTTCTCCCACGACCCTTTTTGGCGGGAGCATTCTCGGCTTTGGCTTTGAGCAATTCGACAGCCTGTTCCATCGTGATTTGATCTGCAGCCATTGTTTTTGGGATGGTGGCGTTCACGGTGCCGTATTTTATGTAGGCACCATAGCGGCCGTCGTGGACCGTGACATCGCCTTTGCCGTCAGGATACGGGCCGAGGTTGCGACCTGAGCTTGCGGTGCGGCCACCGCGGCCTTTTTTGGGTTCAGCCAGCATGGCGAGAGCACGTTCAAAGGTCACTGTCAGAACATTATCTTCGGCTTGGAGGGAGCGGAAGTCGCCATCGTGGACGATATAGGGGCCAAAGCGACCGAGGCCGGCGCGAACATCTTTGCCGGAGGTTGGATGCGTACCAAGTAGGCGCGGCAAGGAAAGAAGACCGAGCGCTTGTTCACGATTGAGCGTTTCAATGACGACGGTTTTTGGAATGGAGACGCGCTTAGGTTTGTCTTTAGACTTTGGA
>CAZRDS010000005.1:7205-21594 GCA_964598895.1 uncultured Gammaproteobacteria bacterium
GGTCGCTTCATCTGTTCCGAGGGTAGTCGGACCTTGTTGCGCGTGAGCAAGAAGCTCGGCCAAGCTCGCTGGGGTGACGTCGCCAGGGAGAAAGTCGGCGTCGAGCGATGCTTTCACGGGCGTCCCATGTTCTGGGTGAAGGCCTTCAAGGTATGGACCAAAGCGTCCGATAAAGAACTGCATGTTGGGTGCCGTCAGAATTTCAATGTGACGAGCGTTGGTCGTATCATCTTTACGGGTCGTTTCTTCCTCGACTTTATGCGCGAGACCCGTCTCTCCTTGGTAGAATTTTTTTAAATACGCTAACCAATCAGCGTGGCCGGTCGCGATTTGGTCGAGCTCATCTTCCATCTTTGAAGTGAATGCGATCTGAACCAGGTCAGGGAACGAACGTTCAAGATACTGCACGACGGCAAAGCCGGTGAAGGTTGGAGCAAGCGAGCCGCCCGCTTTCTTGATGTAGGTGCGATCGATGAGGGTCGAGATCGTTGCCGCGTAGGTACTTGGGCGACCGATGCCTTCTTTTTCCATAAATTGCACGAGCCCCGCTTCACTGTAGCGGCCAGGGGGTTTGGTTTCGTGAATCTTTGGTTCAAGTGACACACAGTTGGGCGTCATTCCTTCTTTGAGAGCGGGGAGGGGACGTTCCTGGTCTGTGAGGGCTTCCTCTGTATCTTCCTTACCTTCTACATAGGCGCGCAAAAAACCTGGAGCCACGATACGCATGCCGTTCGCTTGAAAGACGGTACCTTCGGCGGCATCGATCGTGATCTGAGATTGCATGAGCGTCGCGTCCGGCATTTGACTCGCCATCGCACGCATCCAAATGAGTTCGTAGAGTTCACGTTCGCTGCCTGTCACATCGAGTTCGCTCGGTGGTGTGAAGGACAAGCTGGGACGAATAGCTTCGTGCGCTTCTTGTGCACCTTTGGCGGTGGAGGCGTGGCTGCGGACGGTTGCTGGGACAAACTCTCCTCCAAAGCGATCTTGAATGCGGGCACGGATGCTCTGAACCGCTTCGGCCGAAAGAACGGTCGAGTCGGTACGCATGTAGGTGATGTGACCTTGTTCGTAGAGCTTCTGCGCAATCGACATGGTTTCTTTGGAAGAGAAAC
Source organism: uncultured Gammaproteobacteria bacterium (assembly GCA_964598895.1). Taxonomy (GTDB): domain Bacteria; phylum Patescibacteriota; class Patescibacteriia; order 2-12-FULL-60-25; family 2-12-FULL-60-25; genus JAGOTP01. The sequence goes on from CAZRDS010000005.1 coordinate 8,321, forward strand.
CGAGCTTACGGTTGCCTTCTTGCTGCAAGGTAGATGTCGTAAATGGCGCGGGAGCTTTACGGCTGGTTTGTTTTTCTTGCACTTCGCGCACGATCCAGGTGCCCTTGCGGCAGGCTTCTGCAATCGCGTTGGCTTTTGCTTCATCCAACACAACAACACCCGCGCCCTTGCTGAGTTCACCGGTCTCTTCATCAAAATGTTTCCCAGTCGCAACCAGGCCATCTTTTGTTCGAATGAGTTTTGCTTCAAACTTCGTTTTATCCGATTCAAGCGTCGCAAGCGCATCCCAGTAGGTGGCTTTCTTGAAACGCATGCGTGCACGTTCGCGATCTACAATCACTTTCAGTACGACCGATTGCACGCGTCCCGCAGATAAGCCGTAAGCAATGCGCTTCCACAAAACGGGGGAGACGGTATACCCCACCAAGCGATCCAAAATACGTCGAGTTTCCTGTGCGCGCACTAAGCGTTCATCGAGCTCGCGTGGGTTGGCAAGTGCTTTTTCAATCGCAGGCTTGGTGATTTCATGAAACACCATGCGCTTGACCGGAACTTTTGGTTTCAATACTTCTAGTAAATGCCAACTGATACTTTCTCCTTCACGGTCTTCATCAGTTGCCAAATAAACGTCCTCTGCATCTTTGAGTGCTGCTTTCAGTTCGGTGACCGTTTTCTTTTTATTTTGCGAAATGACATAGAGCGGCTCGAATGTCTCTGGATCGACCCCTAATTTCCCTTGCGGGGTCTTCTTGAGCGCTTCTGGGACATCGGCCGAAGAAGCTGGGAGATCGCGAATATGCCCCATCGAAGCAAGGACCGTGTAATCCTTCCCAAGAAACTTGCGAATGGTTTTGGCTTTGGTTGGGGACTCGACGATAACGAGGTGCATAGGAGAGATGGGGCTAGTGTACTGATGGACGGGTGGTGTGACAAATAAGGGCTAGTTTCGACCCCACTCCTGGTTTGGGAGCCGTACGGCGAGCATGCTAAGCGCCTGGTTCACCCGACCGATGGACCATTCGATGTGGCGAGAAAGTTCGTCCGCTGCACGGGGAGAGGTGAGCTCTTCGTAGAGAACACGTTCATCGGGTGTGAGTGGTAAGGCTTTTTGGGCGTTCGCGCAACTTTCGACGCGATCAAAGTTCAGCGCTTGAAAAATATCGTCGGCGTTTGCGCACAGGCGTGCCCCGGCGCGAATGAGGTGATGCGTCCCCGCGGACTTGTCTGACCAGATGGAACCCGGAACGGCTAATACCTCACGTCCCTCTTCGAGGGCGCTCCGTGCCGTGATGAGCGTGCCGCTATCAAGCGCGGCTTCAATCACGACCACCGCTTGCACGAGGCCCGCGATGATGCGATTGCGAATCGGAAAATATTCCGGACGTGGCTTTGTTCCCGGCGGGAACTCAGACAGAAGACACCCACCGCTCTCCAGGATGCGCGCAGCTAAGTTTTTATGGTGACTTGGGTAAATGCTCGCGTTGTCGACCCCCGACCCCAACACGGCGCAGGTGTAGCTTTTGTGAGTGAGCGCAAGTTCATGAGCTTGCCCATCCGTCCCGAGCGCGAGCCCAGAAATGAGCGGGATTCCAGCTTGAAGGACAGTCTCAAGCAACTTTGGCAGCAGCTCGAGTCCGTATTTTGTAGGGCTCCGTGTTCCGACAACGGCAATGCTTGGCACGGGCGGAGGCAACGATCCCCGTACGAACAAGACTTCTGGTGGGCTATGGATCGTTTTTAGGGCAAGCGGATACGTTGGATCGCTTTTCAAAACGAGTGCGATCGATTCCTGTGCTAGTCTATTTTCAAATGCTGCGATATCAAATGTTTGGCGCCAAGAAAGAAAGCGCGAAATGAGTGCTTCACCCGTTCCAATTTCCTCAAGGGTTTTACGTGAAGCGCGCCAGACGTCCTCTGGACTTAGGTTGTGCGTGAGAAATCGTCGGATGGTTCCGGCGCCGACGCCCTCACACGACGCGATCGCTCCCCAAAGGAGGCGCTGTTTTTTTGGAATCTGTGGCAGAGTCATGCTTCACCCCGTTCCATAGATTCATGGCGTGTGTCAAGCCTTTCTCGACCCAGCATTCGATCGCATCGGCTCCGTCTTTCAAGACTTTGGGCAGGATCGTTTGTTCTTCTGGAGTGAATCGCTCAAGGACGTAGTCTTTTGAGATGCGTGGCGCAACTGGTCGGCCGATACCCATACGTAAGCGTGCAAACTGCTGTGTGCCCGTTTGTTCGTAGATGGAGCCGATGCCGTTGTGGCCGCCGGCAGTTCCACCTTCGCGAAAGGCGAAGGACCCAAAGGCAAAGTCGAGTTCATCTTGCACGATGAGAATCTGGTTCAAAGGAATCTTAAAATACTGCGCGATCGTTTGGACGGCGCGTCCAGATTCATTCATGTAGGTCGTCGGCAACGACAAAAGCACCGACTGCTCGTTGATACGCGCATCAGCAAGGAGAGTATGCATGCTTCGCTCTTCGCGAAAGCTTGCTTGTGTTCGTTTGGCGAGCGTTTCAACCGTGCGCCAGCCTAAATTGTGCCGTGTTTCGGCGTACTCTTGACCGGGATTGCCAAGGCCAACAATCAAGTACTTCGACATAGAAGCAAAAATTATTGGTACTTCTGGCGACGACGTGTTTGGTTCACGAGCACCGGCTTTTCACGAATCTTACCAGCCACCGCTTCCATCCCAGGACCAAAGATGTTGCGTGATTTCTGCGATTTGGCGACAGGCAGGTTACGCACTTTCGTAATGATCGGTGTTCCGGTGAATTCGAACTTGTTGCGCAGGCGCTTTTCAAAGAATTTCAGCCAGTTGTTGTGGATGCTGTCTTTTTCTCCATGAACCGTCATGAGGAAGGTTGGTGGTTCGTGGTCGACCTGAGCCACATCGTAGATACGAGGGGACTTTGGGCCGTACGAGGTCAGTGGTTTCATTGTTTTAATACATGTCTTCAACAATCTGTTCAGGGCGTTGTATTCGATGTGGCGCTTGCGTTCGACTTGAATCTTGAGGGCGTGCTCGAGCAAGGTCGTCATACGCTGACGCTTCAAAGCACTCACGAAAATCATCGGAGCCCAGTTGAGAAAGGGGAAAAGCGAGCGCACAAGGACTTCAAATTTCTCTGAGGTATGCGTGTCTTTGGCAGGAATTAAATCCCATTTGTTCGCAACGAGAATCACGCCTTTGGCACGCTCAGCTAAATAGCCAGCAAGTGCACGATCTTGTGAGGTTGGATCTTCGCTGGCGTCGAATACAAGGAAGGCGACGTCACAGGCATCGATCGCACCCATGTTGCGCTGGACACCCGCTTCTTCAATTTCTGTGCGGAGCGAGGCGTTACGACGCATTCCAGCTGTGTCGATGATGGTGATTTTGTGCCCTTGAAACTCGAGCTCGGTGTCTTGTGGCTCGCGTGTTGTGTGAGCGATCGGCGAAATGATGACACGATCTTCGCCCAAGATGGCGTTCACAATCGAGGATTTGCCCACGTTTGGGCGACCGACGATCGCGATCTTCAAACGCTCCATGCGCTTCGCATCGACCGGTGGGACGCCACGAGCTTCGAGCTCTTTACAGATTTCATCCAAAACATCTCCCACGCCCAGACCGGTATTGGCACTGATCGGGTAGATCCGACTCAAGTGGAGCGCGAGGAAGCCTTGGTCAGCGCTGGAGCCGAAGTCCTTCATGGTGTCGACTTTGTTGACCAAGAGCCAGACGTCTTTCTTGTGATGCGCACGGACAAATTCAGCGAGTTCACGATCTTGAGGGAGGGGACCAGTTTTTCCGTCGACGACGAACAAGACGAGGTCTGCGTCTTCAATCGCGTTCAGCGACTGAGTTTTGATTGAATCACCGACCGAGTTTTTTTCGGTATCCATTCCACCTGTATCCACACAAGTGAATTCGCGACCTTGCCATAACACAAAACCGTGCTTGCGATCACGGGTGGTATGAGCATCTTCACTGACTAGGGCATGACCGCTTTCGGTAAAGCGGTTCCAAAGGCTGGATTTTCCAACGTTCGTTCGGCCAACGAGGGCGACACGAGGGATCCGTTGTTCGGGCTTTGTAGCAGGACGTGCAGGGGCTGCTGGGGGGGGAATATCTAAGTTGAGGTCCATACTAGAGAGGGGAATTCAGGAGAGGATAGCTTGCTTCGCCTAAAATGACAAAAAAGTCGACTTCTGAGGCATTTATTGGCTTCTCCGCGGCGAGTCCGTCGGTCGGTCGAACGGTATCTGGTTGGTTTAAAGACACGGTCGCTTGGAGCGATTTCTTTAATTTGGCTAATTCTTGCGGTTTTTTACCTTGGGTCAGGTCAAAAATGACGGTTTCTTCGTAACCACGGCGAATCGCGTTTCCAAAGGCCTTTACTTCGTAGCCACTTTTCTCGAGTTTTGCGGCCATCTGAGCCGCGAACCCGGTGCGTGTCGTGCCGTTTCGGACCTCGATACGGGGTCGGGCTTCTGGAGCGGCAGGTTTATTGGTGACGGCTGTGCTGGTTGAGGCGGTGCTCGAGGCTTCGGCGATCGTTTTGAAAGGTTCTGCAGCCAAAGCTCGAATCTCGGACCAGTCAGGATTTTTTGGGAAGAGCATGAAGGCACCATTCACATTGGCTGCAACCAACTCTTTACCTGGTTCGTCCGTCAGTACCTGGAGATTGATTCGGTCGCTCGAAAAATCTTTGAGGAGAGGAGCGAGTGCCAAGGCATTCCATGGGGTGAAGTCCGTTTGAATGTGGTTGGTGATGGCGGTGTAGAGGTTCGCGAGCGCCCGATGATCGGTCAGTGTGCCGAGTGACAAGAGTTTCTGACGAACGGCCATGATTACGATCTGTTGGCGACGGCTGCGGGCGAAGTCACTGCCTTCTCCATTATTCCCATGGCGTGAACGGGCATAGATGAGCGCCGTCTTTCCATCCATGTGTTGTGGACCCTTCTTGAACGTGACCGTCATCCATTTTTTGTCGGCGGTTGGATATTGATAGTCAGTGAAGGTGCGTTCCACGACCACATCGATCCCATCGAGGGCATCTACGAAATTTCCAAACCCGGTGAAGTCGATTTTAATCACGTGATCGATCGGTTGTTCGAGGAGCGTGGAAAACGCTTGAGCGGTACGGGCAGCCCCTTCGCCTGGATGATCTTGTTCGAAGTAGGCGTTGACCGCGTTAATTTTTTCAAAACGACCTCCTCCCAGCGGATAGGCCAGATCACGTGGAATTGATAAAAGCCCAACCCGTTTTTCTTTGAGATCGATGGATGCCAAGATGATGGTATCGGTGAGTTGCGAACCTTCGTGGCCTTCGCCGCCCACACCGAGCAGCAAGACGTTCATGCGGTCATGTGTCGCGACTTCAGGAGTCGCAGGAGTTTCGTTTTGGATCCCGGCGGCACGTTCGAGATGGGAAATGAGCGGTAAGCGTTGAATCTCTTGGAGGATGCTCGTGCCATGCGCGCTCGCGCGGTAGGAGGCGGTGGCACCGGCGGCCGACAAAAGCGCTACGACGACCGAAAAAGCGGCCGCCAACAGAATTGTCTGACGTGAGACAGTACGTTCCGTAGGAGCGATGAAATTGGTCGACAATGGGTCGGACTTACGAAACGAAAGCATGCATTGCAGTCTACCATGCCTCGCTACTGAAACAACCCCGACGAGCGTGTGGATGAACCTATCTATAAGAGCGAGTGTGCGTGTGGTATCCTTCTCCCTGTCTTCTATGCGTTCTTTTTTCTCGCGCGCTCTGTGCTCTGCGGTTCTGATCTTCGGTTTTTTGCTGCCGTTCGTTGTGGCGCCTGCCCCAGCTCATGCGCAAGAAACACCGTTACCACCGGCACCACCAACCCTTACACCGGAACAGTCAGCTGCGCTTACACCTGCACAGCGGCAGCAACGCGCGAACCAGACGGCGGTGCGAGAAGCGGAAATATTACGACGTCGTGACGCAGGAAACTCTGGGTTGAGTGGATTTTTGCGTGCACTCAATCCGGAACAAGACTTAAGCGTGAACATGCAAACGGGGGAAACGACACGTGAGACGGCGACGCAAGCAGCAAATCGCATCGGTCGTGACGCAGTGGGCTTACCTCCAACGGGTGCCGGTTCCATTACAGATGCACTCACTGCCAAGTTGGTTGGCTTCATCGCCTTCATGATGGGGTTGATCGTGTCGTTCTTAGGAAAGGTGATTTTGCTCTTGGTCAACATTCTGTTGGGTTTCTTGAGCTACAACAGTTTTGCGGATGCGCCACCGGTCGTGATCGGATGGAAGATCGTGCGCGACTTGGCCAACATGTTTTTCATTGTGGTCCTGATTTTGTCTTCCTATGCGACGATCTTGGGAGTCAAGAAAGAGCTGCATGTGCGAGATGTGCTGCCGAAAATTTTGCTGGCAGCAGTCTTGGTCAACTTTTCAAAAACGATTGTTTCATTATTGATTGACGCGTCCCAGGTGGTGATGTTGACCTTCGTGAACGCCTTTGCGGCCATTGGAGCGGGAAACTTCACCAATGCCCTGCACTTGCCGCTGATTACGTCGGCGAGTTACGGGGATCAATTGCAACAGATAGGGAGTGCAACCACGACCCCGGCAATTGCAGCAGCCGGTTCTTCGGGGCAAGTCATTTTGGATGTTGTGCTCGCATCGGCCTTGCAGATCTTCTTGTTGGTCGTGGCCATCGGAGTGATGCTCATGATGATCATCTTCGTGGCGGTTCGTATCGTAGGGCTCTGGATGTTGCTCGTGTTTTCTCCAATTCCTTTCTTGGCGGATGCCTTGCCAGGAAGTATCAAAAATATTTTAGGGAAGCAGGTGAGTGAGTTTTGGGGGCGTTTGAGTGGGCTTTTGACGGGTGGGCCGGTCATGGCGTTCTGGTTATGGTTGACCTTCGCCACGTTGTCGGCGCAAGGCGCGGATGAACGTTTGGGACTGTTCCAGAACACGCAGGCGGCGGTTCAGTCTGGAGGGTTCAACGTGGCACAAAATGGGGCAAGCATGTTTATTACTGCCATTGGAAACGCCCAAGGTTTAGGATCGTATGTTATTGCGATTGCCATGATGTTAATGGGTTTGGAAGCGGCGATGGGTGCGGCAGGGGAAATCAATAAGATGAGTAGTGCTGCCGGCGGCTTGATGAAGGGGGTGGGTGACAGAACGCGTAAATATGCCCAGCGCGCGGCGCTGTATGGAGCGGGTGGCGGCGCGTTGGTTGCAGGTGGTGCACTCGCTTATGGTGCGGGACGGCTTGCAGGGGGTGTCACGAGTGGAGCGGCTGGGTTGGTCAACCGTCGCTTTGATGTCACGGGCAAGCTGGCTGGCGCGGCTCGTAAATTACCATTTGCGGGGAATAATGAATGGCTCCGTAAACAGCAGTATGCAAATCGTGATGCGGCTGTGAAGCGTGCCATGGAGAACTCGAAGATCTTGAATAACCCACTTGCAACGGATGAAGAGAAGAAGGCTGAAATTAATAACCTGCGTGTTAAGTTCGGCATGGGTGGGGACCCAGCGGTGCAGCGTGCTTTGGGTGAAGATTATTTGAAGAGCGCCAGCAACCCGAAATCCTACGATGGTGCATTGAAACCAATGAAGGATGGTATCAAGGACCGTGTGAAGGGAGATTCGAAGGACGCGGTCGTTGCAAAGCGTGTGTCTGATCGCTTGGGCAAGCAGGCGGCAATGAACAAGCAGTTAGAGGATTACGAAAAGGCGAAGCAGCTGATTACAGGTGATAGTAAGGAAGCGATCGAAAAGCGCAACAGCATTGATGATGCAGTCAAGAAGTTGAACAAGGACAACCCACACTTGATTACCAACGCGGATGAACGCAATAAGCAGATGGGCGAAGTCCGTCAGAACTTCAACTCGTTGGATGAAGATGCACGCAGCAACTTTGAGGTTCTCAAGAACTTTGCTGTGGATGGAGCGTTCAAAGAGTCGGGTGGACGTCTCACGGTGGGTGACCCAGCGGCGATTCGTGCCACGCGGAAGAAGCTTCAGGGCAAGAACCGTGAGAACTTCGACGCCATGGTGAGCTATGTCAAAGAAAGTACGGGTGGAGTCGAGATGAGTCGGTTAGCGAATTTGTCGATCGAGCAGGATGCAACGGACAAGCGTCGTGTATTTGAGGTGACGGGTGCGGGTGACAAGGCGACCGGGAACTTCACCTTGAGTGATACGCGTAAGAAGGCGGTGAGCGATGTTCAGGCGAATTACTCGGCGGGGAACCAGGGAACGTGGGCGCCAGGTGGTACGGTTACGGCTGCGGCTGGTACGGCCTTAACGAACGCTGCGAAAACCGTTGGGGTTGGTCAGGTGGTCCAGAGTGTCGGTCGTGGAGCGGATGGAACGACCGATTCAACGCTTCGCCAGGCGGCGGTGAGTGGCATTGCGGCGACGACTTCAAGTAGTCTGAGCAGTACGAGTAGATACTTGGCGGAGAAACAGAAATATATAGATTCTTCTGGAAATGAACAGGAGGATACGAATGCCAGAATCATGCGCGATGGAAAGGCGCCACAAGGCTTGAAGGATCGCATCGGAGCGCAGTATGAATTGCAAGTGTCTGAAGCTCTCCCCGTCTTGGAAGGTATTGAGGACTTGAGTCAAAATGAGCAAATCGACTTCATGGCTGCCATGGGCCAGGCTGATATCAGCCAGTCATTGGATACCCGTTTGATGACTAACCCAGAACAGTTGGCAGCAGTAAAGAAAATTAGAACAGTGGTAGATGAAAACGCCGGAGCGGTGCAAGAGTACTTCTCGAGTCAGGATCAGACAAAAATGCAGCAATACGAGCAGTATACAGAGCAGAAACAGTACGAAGCGGCACGTGCTGCTAATCCACCAACTCTTGAACAGCGTGTTCAAGAGGCGGAGTTCAAGGGTATTCGTGGCAAAGATGATGCAGCTCGTCAGGCCTACTTTGTGGCTCATCCAGGAACAGAATCCTCGTATAAGGCGTATGTACGAAATGAAGATCGTGCCGCTGCAGTAAAGGGGATGACGATCTCAGACAATGATCCTGACTACGTGAAGTACACGAAGTACAATAACGCTCGTTCAGCTATCAGGCAGTTCAAGAATAGCGGCGGCAAAGGTTCCGGAGGGAAGTCTCGTGGGAATGGCGGAAGTGGCGCAGGACGACGTAACCGTGGAGGAGGCGCTGCGGGGGGAGCTCCACCTGCTGGTGCTCCGCCTGCCGGAGGCCCACCAGCCACAGGGGGCGCAGCGACGACTTAATCTCTTATTCTTCCTTGACCTAGTATGGATTCTGTCGAATGGAATGAGGGCTTTAAACGCTGCCCCGCAATCGTTCAAGAGTATCTGCTTGAGGCTGCGTCTGGTGAAAATGAAGACCGAGCCCAAGAGCTGCTCGCCGTCGATAATGACGGTTGGGATCGCATTTCTGACCCGGTCTGGGCCCTCATTTTTGATGGCATGAATAAGCAGGAATTCCATGAAGAGGTGAAGAAAGTGGCAGGGGATCACAAACCAGAGGAAGTTGAACGCATCTTGTTGCAGTACATCGCCTACCCCTTGGCCGACATGATTTCCTGGGATGTGGATGCGCGTTTGCAAGAGCTGGGTGTTCCGGCCGTTGATCTGCAATCCATGTTTCGCATTTCGCTTCGTCCGATGTCCTATGGGGCGGCTGCGCGGAGAATTGCCATCAATGCCAAGCTCAGTATTCTGACGGAAGAAGTAGCTCGTCGTTTGCGAGAGATTCTCATTTCTTATTTGAAGGATGTACGGACCCTTGATCAGGTGAAAGTAGCGCTCCAGCAAACACAGCTCGAGGGTGGCGTTGGATTTTCCGCCGAGCAAGCTGATCGCTATGTCGAAGAACTGGAGAAGCTACAGATCGCGGTAAAAATTCTGTCGGAACAAGATTTTGCTGAGTGGTATGCCAACTTCCAGCGTGAGGCAACCATTCAGCAGCTATCGGAGCCCGGACCAGGTCAAAAGAAGACAGAAGATGGCCTGCTCGTCGTGCGCGCCAATAGCACCGATGATGCTTACGACCAGCTGCTCGAGACAACGATCGATGAAACCCTGAAACAATTGTCCGTGGTTGGTTTGGACGACTATCTCCTCAAACGTCTCCGAAACATCATCTCTAGTCGTTTGCGCGATGTTCGGAATGCCATCCAGATCAAAGAAGTCCTTACACGTGATTCAAAAATTGGAGGGCTCGACCGCCATCCAGAAGAAGCTGAAGCGATGGTCAAAGTGATTGAAGCCGCGTATCTCACGCATCACACGGAACTCTCAACACTCGAACAGCAGCGCATCGAGCGGATGAAGCAAGCACAGAATGAGAAACGCGAAATGCGTCGCAAAGAGGATAGCGAAGCGCATGCCGAGTGGTACCGCAATAAGGTGCAAGAATCGAACCCGTGGGCGAATGCGCTTGAGGCACAAAAGTCCGGTCAGCCGCTCGCAGCGTCGAATCAAGCTGCCTGGCCACCAGCGGCAACAGGCCAGCAACCAGCTCTGGATGCGATCCGTGCCCCCGTGCGTCTCACGAGTTTAGGGAGCGAGCTCGGTGGTATTACGCTGGCCGAGTTCCGCCGTATTTCAAAATCCCCAGAAGAGGCGATGGAGCGCTTGTGGCAGAAGCTTGAAACCCTCAAGCAAGAATCGTACGACCACTGGCAAGAGGGGGCGCAGGCATGGCGTCAGTCACCGCTTCAGCAGCAGTATCTGCAGATGGTCACGCAGAGTTTTACGTCTGGTCGTCCGGTCGCTGAAATCGCGCGTGAGATGCATGAAAAAGATCCGAACCAACCGACAGCCGAAGAAATCGGCGCGATCTTGCTCATCAATAATCGCCTGAACGTCTAAGCGTATGCCTGAGAAATATATCGTTCCGCAGTTCATCGATAACGAGGACAAAATTCTCGGGCCGATTACGGTTCGCCAGTTCTTGATTTTGCTTGCAGCGGTCGGGTCCTTGTTTATCAGCTACCAGCTCATTCCTTCCCTTCCAGCTTTTATCGTTGTAGCCTTGTTCGTATGTGGCATTGCGGGGACGTTCGGTTTCGTGAAGATTCAAACACAACCTTTTCATTTATTTTTCTTGAACTTTCTCGCGTCTCGGGTTCGTCCTGGTTTGCGTGTCTGGGATAAGGAACTTACAGATGACCAGCTGCGGTACTTCATGCATTTAGACAAGGCCTCTGCGGAAATCGAAGTAAAGCAGGTGAAGGAGCGGCCGAGCTCTTCCCGGTTGCGCGATCTCACGCTCATTGTGAATACGGGCGGTGTCTATAAACCAGATGATGATACGACCTTTTGATCTTTTGTATGTCTAAAAACTACTTCAAACCCGGAGTCCCTACGCAGCGATTTCTTGATATCGCGGAAATCCGTGAAGATACAGTCATCCTGAAGGATGGCACCTTACGGGCGGTATTACTTGTTTCGAGTATCAACTTTGCGTTGAAATCGGTTGACGAACAGCAAGCGATCGTGCAGGCCTACATGCAGTTCGTGAACAGTATTGATTTCCCCATTCAGATCGTGATCCAATCGCGACGCATGAATATCGATGCCTACATGCGTCAGCTGAATGATCAGTCGAAGAAGATGACAAACGAGCTCCTCAAGAAACAAATAAAAGATTATCGTGACTTCGTAAAACAACTGGTCCACTTGGGCGATATCATGCAGAAACGGTTTTACATCGTGATTCCGCTGAACCCAGCGACGGTGCAGACCAAAGGCTTCTGGCAGCGTTTGCAAGAAATTTTTACGCCAACGATTGCGATGAAGTTTGCAGAGGAACGCTTTAAGAAGCAAAAGTTTGAATTAGAGTTACGTGTAAACCAGGTGAGCGGGGGAATCGGGTCGATGTCCTTGAGCGCAGTGCAACTTGATACGCAAAGTTTGATTGAGCTCTTCTACAACGTGTATAACCCAGATTTGAGCGAAGCACAGCCTTTGGTTGAAATCGAGCGACTGCAAGTGGATTAGGGTATCAAAAAGAAAAACTGTTTAAAACGTAAACGACCCCACCGAGAGCACTCTCAGGTGGGGCCGCTTTGGGTACAGCGAGATCGTCAGTCGGCTACGACGCACAGGCGCGTGAGCAGACTCGAAGCTGCGAGGTGGGGAGCGAAGGGGCGGGGTGTCAGCGCGGGAGGGGAGTAGCGAGGTCCTGCTCTGCGAGGCAGGACTCGTTCGCGATGAGTCGGTCTGCCGCGCCTCGGAAGAAGCAGCGGCGCGCGATCTGCTCGCAACGTGCGTCGAGCTCGCGCTCGCGGATGGCCTGGCAGACGAACATGACCGTCCGCCTGTCGGAGTAGAAGCAGGGCGTGGTGTACGTCGTGTCTCCCGTCGGGGCGCTCACCACGCAGCTTGCGCTGCGCAGCGGCGGCGGAGCCGGAGGCGGGACCGGGGGCGGCACGACACGCGTGAGCGCCGAGACCGCGACGGTGGTGTGGTTTGAGGTCGACCGGACTCGCGTCACGGTCACCCCAATGATCGCCCCCATGAGGAACAGGAGGCCTACCCCCGCGAGTACGAAGCCCGCTTTCGCGATCGGCGTCACCGGCCGCTCGATCGACTTGATGTCGAACGCGGGCTCGGTGTCGGCGTGAGGCGTGGCGACCACCGGGTCGCCACCCGTCACGTCTGCCGGTGCTGTTTCGGCGGGCGTCGGCTTCGGGAGCTGGGGCGGCCGCGAGGCCGGCGCGATTGCGGGCGGCGGGTCCGGCGCCAGGATCGGCGGGTCCGGGGGTCCGGGCATGCGAGGCACGGGCTCCTCGACCTTCAGGACGGAGGGGTTCTCCCGGAGGAACTTCGCGACCGCGCTGGGGACGTCCTTCGGCAGCTCGGTGTCCAGCATCGGCTCGTCGAGGACGAAGTCGGGGACTTCCACGTTGCCTTTGGGCGTGTCGACCGCGAAGGTCTGGACGGCGCTCGGCTCGTCGTCCGCCGCCAGGGCGGCGCTGAGTGCCGCCGAGACGACGGGCTTCTCCACCACGGCGACGTCCGAGTCTTCGTCGGGCTCTTCATCGGTGTCGTGTGCGCCGAACTCGATGATGCCTTCGGGAGCGGTGTGCGCGGCCGGACACATCGAGTCCATGGGCGATGCGCCGTTCGTTCCGGGCTCCTCGACCTCATGCATCGTGGCCGCGAGAGCCGCGACTGCTGCCTGATGCGGGGCGGTCTTCCCCGGTTCGGGGTGTCGCGTCTTGGCCGCGAGAGCCGCCATGTCCGCGGCCGGATGCCGCGTCGTGTTGACCTCGTGTGCACCA
>CAZRDS010000005.1:21604-28829 GCA_964598895.1 uncultured Gammaproteobacteria bacterium
ACATCAGGGGCACTGGCCATGCTACTATTCTCCATCGTCATCGCTCCTTCGACGATCCGTGCTTGGATCGTCGATGCCTGGGGTTTTACGTTACGAATTGTGAAAAGGGTCACCGCCTCCTGGGGAGGAAACGGAGCAGAGCTTTGTAGCAGTTTTCTGCAAAAAAGTCAAATAAACTATTCTTTCTTTTCGTCCCAAAAACTCCACGTTTGCTTGACAAAAAGCGAAAAGTGGGGTAGGTTCACCCCTTCTTTCGCTCATTTCCAACTCGCCAGATTCATCGAAAACGGTAACTCTGACCCCCTCCATTGCACCCGACGTGTTTGGGTGCGGAAAGCGAATTCTCAGATGAAGTTCCGCGTTCTCGTGTCTGTTCTCGCATTTCTCGGGCTCAGCAGCACGGAGGTCCAGGCTCAGACCCTGGCCGCCGCCGCTCAGCAGCCGGTCGCGCAGCGGGGTGGTACGACCACCTTCCCCGCTCCGCCTCCCCAGACCCCTCCGCAGGCCCCGGATCAGCCTGGAACCTGTCGCGGCCTCCCGGCCGGCGTCGACTACCGCTGCGTCGCGGAGCAGGTGCGGCCCTTCATCGGACCCGCCAACGCCGCCGCCACGGTCGTGGTCGCGCGGCGCACCACCGCGCCCACCTCGTGTCGGCCCGGAATGGCCAGCTTGAACTGCTGCGCTGTCAGATTCCTCGCGTTCCTCCCGGGCGAGAACGGCGCCCCGGGCCGGTGCCTGCGCTACTCAGCGCTGGCCAACCTCACCGTGGGGGTCTCCCGGGCCGCCCGCGACGATGCCCACGCCGCCCAGGCGGAAGCCCACACCGCTACGACCACGGTCCGCGCGGTCGTGGCCGAGCTCCCGAATGTCGGCAACGAGGCGGTGTGCCGCTTCTACATGACCAACCGGACGCGCGTTCCTGGGCTCCTGCCCCCCGACGGTGTCGACTGCGCGCACGCGGCCGCGGTCTTCGACCGCCTCCAGGTGGCCATCCCCGCCCCGGTGACGCCCCCCGCCGACCCGCCCCCCGCCCCTTCGCCCGCCCCCGCGGCGCCCCCGCCCCCCGCCCCCGCCCCTTGATTCCCTCCCGCCTTCTGGTAGCACCTGTTGTTCCGCGTGCATGTTGCCGTGGTGCCAACGGTCCTTCTGCTGCCGCCGACGACCCCTTCGAGTACGCTCGAGACGGGGTCGTTTTGCATTTTAAGGGGCTATTGTAAGGCTTCGCTTGACAAAACAGCTATATTTTGTTATAAAGCTCGGTTCTTTTACAAATTCTACTTCTTCAAATAAGGCGTTTTGTGTGTATTGATCGCTCAATTGCTTTGAGAGAGAAACCCTCGTTTTTCTTTGAGAGCAGTTGAGCTGATCGGTGCGCAATAATGCGATCACAATCGGACTCGGCTTCTACAAAGGTGCATCCCCATGAGCCAGCGTTCCAACCAGCAGGTGAATCTCGGCGAGGACGGCCTGCCCGAGGTCCCGGAGCTCGAGAGTGTCGAGATCAAGACCGACTGCTCCGGCAGATTGGTCGTCCCCCCGGGGGCCGGCATGTACATGATCGATCAGATCACGAACCTCAAGGGCGTCGCGGTGACCCTCCACGGTCAGCTCATCGAGAAGAACGGGGAGTGCGATGACCTCAGGTCAGACCTCGAGACCCGCGACGAGGAGCTCGCGGCCGCCCAGGCGATGAGCGTCGAAGGCGCCGAGTGGGCGCTGAAGGCCACCAACGGTCAGGGGAAGATCATCCCCAAGCCCCAGATGTACATCTGGGCCACCTTCCCCAACGGGGTGAATGCGGTCGTGTCCGGCACCCTCCCCCAGAACGTGGGCGACTCGATGTGCTTCGGCACGCCCGCCATCGGCTACCGTGTCACGATCGAGCTGGTGACCAAGCGCATCCTCATGAGCGACAAGCCCAAGCTCGGGTACATGTACACCGTCGCAAACTGGGGCAACACGTGCTACTGGGGGGAGGACTTCATCGACGCTGATGTGTTCGAGTCGATGTACCTCCGCGCCACCAACCGACGTCCCGTGGGCGGCGGACACCTCCCCGCATCGTTTCGGATGTGTGCCTTCGGCACCCTGCCGGACGCGATCACGTGGATGGTGGCCGGCCAGATGAAGGCAGCGCAGGCGCGCGGCAAGACCGAAGCGGCCATGCCGCAGCTCCAGGCCTCCGCGGCCACCAACGAGGAGTCCAAAGCCCTGGCCGCTGCCGCTCCGCCCGCCAAGCCGGCGTCCGTGCAGCAGCTCGCCGACCCGCCCGCCAAGGCTGGTCCCAGCAAGCCCCCCGCACCGCCGCTCGAGGCGTTCGTGCAGGAGGCCAAGGAGACGGCCCCCCACAAGAAGGCCAACGGCGCCGCGGGCCCGGCCCCCGCCGATCCCCCCACGGTCACCCTCGAGGGGGCCACTACGAGCTGAAGAAGTAGAACCCCCCCCTGGCTGCGTCTCCCGCAGCCCTCTACACCGTCGACGAAGACTCCCGCCGCTGAAAGCTTCAGCGCGCCACTCGAGCTTCTCGGCGGTGTCTTCGTATCTAAAGGCTAAAGGGAGAGTGGGGTGTACAACATGCGCCAAAACTGGTAACCTAAACGGTCCTTTTGCAAGGACAGAAAAGGGGTGATGCGATGCATCAAGGACCGTCTCACGCGCTCGGCGATACCTTCTACGTCGCTCTTGGGATGGCGCTGGCTATACCGATCGTCATTCCTTCGTTCTTTAGCTGGAGAGAGTTCTTCGTACTCCTTCATGAACCGTGTTTCTGGCTGGTGGCGTTGCTCGTACACCTCGTGGTGGAGCGTCTCTTTCTTCTGAGCTACCAGACCTCAGAATCGACGGCCGAAGAGCCGCTGCCGCCTCAGTCTGTCGCGCTTACGTTCCCTTCCCACTGGGCGTGTCGAGTGGAGACAGGAGCAGGGGAGCTGTATCGTCCGGACGGTCCGCCCAACTTCTTCATCTCTCTGATGCGGATGGCGGAGGATGGTCTGCACGTCTACCTGCTCGCCTGGCTCGCTCTTCCGGAGAACGTCACGGAGGAACTGACCTACATTCTCGACGGACGGGTCGTTATCAGGCTCTCGGGTCACCCGAGCGCACAGTATGCGATCGACTGGAAACTGGTCGAACCGGGCGCAGCGGTGGGCGAGGTGAGTGAGCCTGTCAGGGAATCGAACTACCTTCGAACAGACTGTATCGAGCTTGGTCCCTACAAGCTCATCACGTCGCTCGAGCTGGCCAAGGCCCTGGAACATCTCATCATGCTGCGTCACACCCAAGGCGCTTGGTTCCAAGAGCAGGAAGCGCTGGAGGTGCGTAGTAAAACAGAAAATTGAAGCAGAAGTTTCTTTATCTTTGCCGCCTACGAGTTTGCCGCTAGCCCTTAGCGCCCACTTCCCTCGTTGGCGGCATACTCGTATTTAAATACATGTTGAGAAGGGGTTATTATTGACAAAAAGATAAAAAATGAGGTAAGTAGGTGTGTTCTTTTTACCATTCGTCTGACCGTTTTTGGCTCGCGTTTTCGAAACGAGAAGCAGAAGCGGTCAGACGACGACATTCTGTCGTATCACCCTGAGTCGGCACCGGGACTCACACCTAAACGGAGGCATTGCGAACGAATGGAACGAGCTCCTCTTGAAGCGACTGCGGAAGAAGATGCCGCAGACACCCCCGCAGGCGACGGAGATCCGTCACCTGAGGCGCTGGAAACGGCGCCTCCTTCGCTGCGATCCACGGATCGCGAGGGCCTCGCGGTCCTCTACCTGATCGTCGCTGTGGTCAGTGTCGGCATCATCATCGCTTCGGTGCACCTCCAGAACTTCAAGGCGGGAGTGGCATCGGTCGTCGCCTTCCTGTTCATGGTGGCCTTCCTCCGTGAGCGCGACGACAAGCTTGACCTCGCTGGAGATCTCGAGCGTGTCCGAATCGAGCGCGACGTGCACGTGACGGCAAGTGGGTTGAGTGATGATGAGCACGGGCGTGCGCGTGCCGAGCTCAACAAGCAACTCGAGACCCAGACGCGTGAACATGGCATCAAGGTCGACGAGCTCACGCAGGGGCACGCGACGCTGGTCGACGAGCTCACGCGGGAGAACACCGCCACGGTCAACCGGCTCATGGCCCGCGCGCAGAAGTTCCGGCGGTTCCTCGCCATCGCGTTCACCTGGGCCAGGGCGGCACGCGTCCGCATCCGCGGGCTCGAGCAGCAGCTCGAGTTCCTCCAGTTGGGTTCGGTCATGTTCTGCGCCCACCTCTTCTGGCCCGACTTCAAACTCCCGGGTGGGGAGAAGCTCTCCTGGAAGAGTGCCACCCACCTCGTGACGCTCGCCGTGGCGGGCCACGGGTGCGCGGGTATCTGGGTGCGCATCCCGAACGATGTCGATCCCAGACCTTTCAGCACGTCGAGCGAAGCGCTCGGGGTCACGCTCGCTTTCGTCCGTCTCTCCGACGGCAAGGTCGAAGCGCGCCTCCAGAACGTGAAGGGCTGGAGCCTCGACGACGCGAGAGGTGTTGCCAAGACCTCGGCGGTCGATCTGATGGGCCAGGCCATCATCATGCGAGATGAAGCAGCGCTCATCATCCACGACAAAGATCCACGTTTGGTCTACCGCCACCAGGCGATCGTCGACTGGCTGAGGGCGCAGGGCGCCACCGTCGGGGAGTACTTTCGCAAGTACGCCCTGAACCAGGCGCATCGAACCGGGCGTAGCGCGATGCGCGCCCCCACGATGACGATGCCCGCCGCTCGCCCCCGCTCGCCCGAGGGCACGCGCTGAACGCACAACACGGCTGGTCTCACACACCGCCGACGAGCATACCGCAGACGCACTTCTTGCTTCTCGCTGGTCTGACCTTTCGTCGGCGGTGTTCTCGTACTCGGCTTATGGCGCGGAGAGGCATGTGGTATACTTCTTTCCGTCCTCTATGTCCTTTGAAACCGAATCGCAGAAGCCCAAGGGCCCTGCTCTGACGCTCGAAAAGCCCAAGCTGGAGAAAGGTCCGTCCAGAGCCGAACTAAAATTAAAACAGGCCGAAGAGCATGCCGCACTTGAAGATGAGCGGCTGTATCGCAAAGGCGCAGCGGTCGTCAAAGATTTGATTGCCCCGGCTTCGATGAAAGTCGAACCATCTTTTGTACGGTTAGGAGATGTCTTTTGTCGCACATTGTTTGTCGTGACCTATCCACGGTATGTGACAGTTGGTTGGGCTTCACCAGTCATTAACTTGGGGGCGCAGCTCGATATTTCGATGTTCTTTTATCCGATCAAGTCGGATGTGATTTTGAAACAGTTGAAGCGCAAGGTAGGTATGCTCGAGGCGCAGGTCATTTCTGATAGCGAAACCGGCAAGCCGCGCGACCCGATTACCGAAACGGCTCTCCGTGACGTCGAACAGCTGCGTGATGACCTGACACAGGGGATTGAGCACTTTTTTCAGTTCGCCTTCTATTGCACCTTCTACTCGAAGGACATGGATGAACTCGAGCGCGTGACGTCACAGGTGGAAGGGACGTTTGCGTCGGCCCTTATTTACACGCGCCGTGCCTATTTCCAGTCTGAGCAAGGGTTCAACTCGACCATGCCGCTCTGTAACGACGAGCTCCAGATCACTTTTAACATGAGCACGTCGCCAATTGCGTCGTCCTTCCCGTTCACGTCAGCCGAGCTCTCGAGCGATAATGGCATTCTCTACGGGATCAATCGTCATAATAATTCATTAATTTTGTTTGACCGTTTTTCGCTCCAGAACGCCAACGCCGTTATTTTTGCGACGTCTGGTGCTGGAAAAAGTTACGCGATCAAGCTTGAGATCGTGCGCTCGATGATGATGGGTGTCGATGTGATCGTGATCGACCCAGAAATGGAATACAAGCATCTTTCGGATGCGGTTGGAGGCACCTACATCAATATTTCATTATCTTCACGTTCTAAGATCAATCCATTCGATTTGCCTCGTCCATCGGGGGAAACGGTCTCTGCGGAAGATATCATCCGAAGCGCCGTTATTACGATTAAAGGTTTGCTGCGTTTGATGTTGGGCAAGCTCACGACGCAAGAAGACTCTATTTTGGACCGTGCACTTCTCGAGACCTACGCTAAAAAAGATATCGTGCCGGGCGCGGATCTCTCCAAACTTGATCCGCCGATCATGCAAGACTTCCAAGATATTTTGGATGGGATGGAAGGGACAACCGACTTAATTGTGAAGCTGCGCAAATTTACAGAGGGAACGTTCTCCGGACTCTTGAATTCGCAGACAACGGTGCAGATGAACAACCAGCTCGTTATTTTTTCTGTGCGTGATTTGGAAGATGAGCTGCGTCCAATGGCGATCTATACCATCATGAACTACATCTGGAATGTGGTTCGTTCAGAGCGCAAGAAGCGCATGCTCGTCATCGATGAAGCTTGGTGGCTCATGCAGTCGGAAGACTCGGCTAAGTTTATTTTCGCGCTCGTCAAACGCTGTCGCAAATATTACTTGGGCATTACGACCATTACTCAGGACGTGAACGACTTCTTGACCTCATCGTATGGCCAGGCGATCGTGACGAACAGTTCGATGCAGCTGCTCTTGAAACAATCGCCGGCGTCGATTGATCTTGTGGCGCGGACGTTCTTACTCACGCAGTCCGAGAAATATTTGTTGCTTGAATCGGGAGTGGGGGAGGGGATCTTCTTTGCGGGAGCGAAACACGCCGCTATTCAAGTCGTCGCTTCGTATACCGAGGACCAGATCGTCACGACCAATCCGGAACAACTGCTCAAGATCGAGCAAGCCAAGAAAGACTACGCCGAAGAAACCGCCGGAAAATAATCTATTCTTTTTCCTATGCAACGTCGTACCAAAGCTATCCTGCTGATTGTGTTCGCTCTGCTGGTCATTGTGGGAGTTGTGATTTGGATTT
The DNA here is from genome assembly GCA_964598895.1 of uncultured Gammaproteobacteria bacterium. Lineage (GTDB taxonomy): Bacteria > Patescibacteriota > Patescibacteriia > 2-12-FULL-60-25 > 2-12-FULL-60-25 > JAGOTP01. Next base: position 28,518 of record CAZRDS010000005.1, read on the forward strand.
TGCTGCCTTTGAAACAGGCGGCTCCGACAACGTTCACGCAGCCCCCTGGCTATGCCGATGGGCAGGCTCAGACGGAGCCTCTTCCGGTAGAGCCTGGGCGCGCTGCGCCGGCGCCTGCTGATCCCGCGCAGTTAGAATCTCGCCGCCTCGAAGATAAACTCCGCCGTTTTGCAGAAGACTTTACGTCACGTGCGGGTAGTTACTCGAACGCCGATGGGTTTGCGGCGTTGCGTGAGGCGGGGCTCGAGGCGACGCCTAAGGTCCGAAGCTTTTTCGCGAGTGAGCAGGCGCGTTTGAGCGCTGCTTACCCTC
>CAZRDS010000006.1:0-6695 GCA_964598895.1 uncultured Gammaproteobacteria bacterium
TCAAGACAAAAATGATAACCAAAGACGAGAGACCGCCCAAGATGCTTCCAATGACCCCAATAAAGGAAACTCCGGCACCCGCGATTTTAGAAGCCTGACCAGCGGAGAATTCTTTCACGCGATCAACAAGATGATATTGATCATTCAAGAAAGTGAGCTGCTGATTTTGCACCAGATCATTGACCAACTGAGGAGCGTTCTCGAGAAGTCGTGTCCCCTGAGTCACAAGCGGCGTCGCGATCAGACTCGTAATGATGAGTAAGGCGGAAATCGTGATGAATACGGCCAGCGTCGAGGCAAATGCACGTTTAATTCCGCGACGCATCAGAACGCGCACAAGCGGCTCCAAGGCGATCGCGAGCATGACGGCCACAATCATTTGGAGAAGCAGTGAGTGAAGTAAGAATAGAAGATAGACCCCCGCACTCGCAGCGAGTACCACGCCGTAGACGATGATGGTTTTCTTGGCAATTCCTTGCCGTTCTGCGCCCTTCTCTTGTTGTGATGTGGTTGTTTTCATAGGGAAGAGGTTTCTTTAATGACTCAGGCTCTGCTTTTTTCGAGGAAGAGGCCTCTTTGTCTTTTCAAGGAAGGCCGCTGGAGAAAGCTGCTTATCCTTCGCATAATAGAACAATGTACGACCATTCGCATCCCCAAAGATCACCCCTGTAGGCCGAAACGCCAGCGCATCAAAGGTTTTCAGATCGGGACGGTCTTTTTCCGGAATATAGGCGAGCAGACGGATCACGTCTGTGTCACTTCCATCTCGCGGATCAAGAATGTGGAGTTCTGTGGGGATTTTCCAACCCTTCTCATGCGCCCCTTCCCGTCGCGCGAGCGTAAGCTTCGACACAGCATCGTGCAACAACAGGTCAAACGTAAAATTGAAAGACGTCGGCTTCCCTTTGATATCGCCGATTTCAATCGTTGACCCCCGAGCGCCGGCCAGCGTGATTCCTTCACCTGCGGTTTTTGCGTCTTTGACTGTCTGCCACACAAGCAGCTTGTTCGGCTTCTCGATCTTGAGCTTGGTCAGCGTCTTATCCCAGCGCTTGGCCTGGTCTTTTTTAAATTGAACTTGGCGAGCGAGATCGGCTTTCTTCGAGAACAATCCCAGCGCGGAAATAACGGAACGCTCAGATTCAGAACCCGTCACCCCCATCCCAACTAAGATCTCCCCTTTCGCATACAAAGAACTCGACCCCCCACCATCGTACATCATGGCATAAGCGATATCCGGATATTTTTCTTTGAGGAATGCCCCTAACGAGGATCCACCACGCCCAAAGGCCGGATAGGACTTCCCGGCAACAACAATCAGATACACTGTCTTGCGGTCGGCAGAAATTCCAACGGCTGTGCGCGCATTTTTCCCCACACGACGTTCCCACTGCGTGTATTCATCAAAACTCTCTCGGGTACTCGTTGTCAGGACTTGTCCTTGCGACAAAAAAAGCGGACCCGCACCCAGCATCTGTTCTGGCAGACATTTTAAGGGTTTCAATAATTTTTGATCATACTTTCCTATATAAAGCGTTCCATCTTTACAGACCACAAAGGTACTGCGATCACTGCGCTCCAGGATCATCTTCCCATCGAGCATGGCAACGTCTTCAAACGCACCCCATGGCCACTCGACATTGAAGTACGAGCCATTCATCGCGAGGAGCGCCCCTGATTCTTTCGCGAGATCCGACACCGGCTGATAGACAAACTCATCGCGTAGCTTTTCTTTCGCTGGATCCTTAGCCGCATTAAATGAACGACGTGGAAGAATCGGCTTCACAACCGTATCACCCCCCGTCTTCATCTCCGCGACGTAAGTATCCGTATCAAGGTCACGCCAATGATTAAGCTTGGCTTCTTTACTCAAGACGAGTTGCTCGTTTGTTTCTTTATCCGCCCCACCCCGCTTCTCCCAGTCTACAAAACGCCACACCGATAACGCCGCGTCTTCACGTAGGAGCGGCGAGGCAGGAAGCAGCCTGTTTGAAGATCGGAAAATGAGCTTTAACCGGTCCGCGGCAATCATCGCCACTTGGCGATTGGAAGGAATGCTCGCGAGATCAGCAGGATCGACAAATCCAGCAGGTCTCGTTTGCAGCTCTTGGAACGCAAAGGAGCGCCGCCGCAACGCGAAGAGCTGTTGCATCGCTTCATCACGCCGGAGCTGCGTTGGTCGTTCTGTAAGGACCGGTACCCCTGCCCCAGACAAGCAAGCGCGGATGTTATCCGGCGTCCAATAGCTATTCGGGGTCAGGCCGAGCTCTGGACAGGCGTCACTCGTCCGCAAAAACATGAGCATAAACAACCACTGATCGGGGGTCACGGAAACGCCATATCCAAAACTCGTCGATGTCTGCGGTGTCATCCAACCGCGCTCGACCACAGCGGTAATCGCATCCTTTTCAAAAGTTCTGCTGGTGACATCTGTAAACGTTTGCGCCTGAACACGAAAAGGCAACGCCGACAAAAGGACGAAACTAAGAACAAGCCATTTCGTGAAGGTTCTCATGGATCCCAAGTATACCATCTGGTAGAGTTTCGCTATGCCCTCAACTTTTCTGTACGTCACCCTTGGCGGGGTTCTCCACGCAGTTGATACACAGACAGGCGCCGTCGCATGGGAAACGCCCATTGCCGCCGGACGTGTCCAACTCCTTGTTCATCAAGAACGAATCTATATCGCATGCGAATTTGGATCCTTAGAGATTTTGCATGCTGCGACAGGCGCCCTTCTTAAAAAAGCTTCTCTTTCAGGGAGCGGACATGCCGCCACATTGCTCATCGAAGAGAACAAGGTATTTGTCACCTGCGGCGGAGAACTAACAGTATTTGATCTGAATGGAGGTCTTCTTTGGTCTCAAAAATTCAAGGGACGCGGAAATGGCACTATGGCACTCGCGACAGCTACTCAAAATCGCCAGGCGGATGAATACTAATATCTGCCCTGTCTATTTAAAATAAAAAATGGATGAGCGATAACATGATAAACGAAGTCGTACCCATGATCGCAAAAAGAATCGCCGCTCCCCACAGCTGTACGAATCGATCGACCAGCGCTCGCTCTGGTCGATCTAAGCGATAGACGACATGCCATTTCGTGCCCATCTCCCAGTGTTCTTTTCCTAAAATCGTTCGTACACGAAAACGATAGTCTTTTCCATCACGTGCCTGGAAGCCAACGATAGGCGTGATCCCTTCATTACTACGATCGAGTTCTACCACCGTTCCTTCGGTACGTTCCCCCGTACGCTTTAGGTGAAGTGTACGGATCACATCCACAAGAGCGGCCAAAAACAATGCAGCCGACAATATGGGTAAACGCGCTGCAATCGAGACGTAGTTCATAGGTATTGGTTATTCTTGAAAGAATCCGCCTACTTGAAGATTCCACAGCTTCTGATAAATACCTGTTTTTTGCAAGAGCTCTGTGTGCGTTCCCGTGTCGGCTACCTTCCCTTGATCCATGATGACAATCCGGTCCATCGACATGATCGTCGATAAGCGATGCGCAATGACGATCGTGGTTTTGCCGCGCATGAGCGAACGGAGTGCGTCTTGGATGAGACCTTCCGATTCCGAATCGAGACTTGATGTTGCTTCGTCCAACACGAGGATTGGCGCATTTTTCAAGATCGCACGCGCAATGGCGACGCGCTGACGCTCACCACCCGAGAGCTTCACTCCCCGCTCCCCCACTTGCGTTTCATAGCCTTGTGGAAGCTTCTCGATAAACTCATGACAATGCGCAAGCTTAGCCGCTTTCATCACGTCTTTTTCGGTCGCATCAGGCTTACCGTAGCGAATATTTTCAAACAGCGAGCGATGGAAGAGAATCGGTTCCTGGGGAACAAGCGCGATACTGCCACGAAGCGAATCCTGGGTGACATTTTTGATATTCTGCCCATCCACGGTAATAGCACCACTCGTTAGATCGTAGAAACGGAAGAGTAGTTTTACGATCGTTGATTTCCCTGCCCCCGATGTTCCGACCAAGGCAATTTTTTCGCCCGGTTGAATCTTCAGATCAAAATCATTTAAGACGCTGCCGGCTCCATACGAGAATTTGACCTGATCAAAGACAAGTTCGCCTCTTGTGACACGCAACGCCTTCGCACCGCGCGCATCTTTAATCTCGTGAGGTTGATCCAAAATTTCGACCAGCTCCGTTGCATCAGCAAACGAGGTGTAATACGAACGCAACATGCGCGAGAAGTCGAGCACACGACTATACAGAATGGAGAAATAACTCTGAAACAAGACAACGTCCCCAGCACTGATTCTGCCTTCACTCCAATAATGAATACCTAGCCAGAGCACGGTCGCCTGTAATCCGACCAGAATGAGCGCTTGCAAGGTGTAGTTATGGATATGCGTCATCCAGGCCTTGTACCGCATGTCTCGCAACAAGTTCGATTCATCACGAAAGCCTTTTTCTTCTCGCTTCGTTGCAGCGAAGAGCTTGATCGTGAGCACGTTTGAGATCGCATCCGCTAAAAATCCAGTGAGATGCGAATCCTGTTCAGCACGTCTCACGTCATGTTTCGCTTTCCAACGTGAATAGAAAAAGTTATAGGTCGTCATCACGATCAACCATACAAAAACGATCCATCCAATGAACGAATTTCGACGAAACAAGACGACTAAGATCCCGATGAACGAAACAATAATTGGCAACAACTGCTCGTTGGTAACATCGATAATATCCTGATAGGCACGTGAAATCTTCGAGACCTTGCGTACCAATGATCCACTAAAGTTGTTTTGAAAAAATTGATAAGAATGGTGGATCAAATACGAGAATCCCGCCTGTTCCAAGTCCGCCATCATGCGCGGCTGAACGTAGATCAGGAGATAGTAGGCTCCCCGCTGGCAGACCCAGAGAGCAAGACTCGCGAGCGTAAACAGAAGGAGCGTATGCTCGAGTTTTCCAAGTGCAGCAGCCCCTTGCGTCGAAGAGGCGAGCGTATCAAATAGTAGTTTCGCGATGTAGGGCAAAACTACGTTAATGATCGTCGATCCGAGTAAGGTCCCAAGCACGATAAAAAGCACGAACCAGCGGTATTTGTACCCGTGCTTCACAAAGGTACGTAACACCGCCGTCACCGAATAGCTTCGAACAGAAGGAGCGGACATGGACGGTAGTATAGCAAATCGGCAAGCGAGGCCATGTGGCGTTCTTCTTCCCTGCGCGTTAGGCTACGTTCTAGAAGATGTACGTATGCCTACCCTTCAAGTCTTCGACGATAAAACAAAAATAGGAGCTTCGTGGTTGTCACGCTTCGAGAAGGCGTTGATTCACTATGCGACACCGAGAGTTCCACCCTGGATCCGTTCAACCCACCTCGTGCTCGCTTCGCTCCCCATCAGTCTTGGGATCATCTTCTTTAGCTACCTCGCTCGTCATCACGTGAGCTGGCTCTGGGTAGTGAGCCTACTCATCGCGGCCCAATGGGTCACGGACTCGCTAGACGGTGCCGTCGGCCGGTATCGCAAAGAAGGTCTCGTAAAGTGGGGCTACTACATGGACCACCTCTTCGACTACTTCTTTTTGTGCGCAATTCTTATCGGCTATTCGGTTCTGACAACCAATCAATATCCGATTCTCCAGTTCTTTGTACTGGCGCTGTGCGGTGGTTACATGGTGAATTCCTTTCTTGCCTTCGGCGCAACGCAAGAATTCCGAATGGTCCATCTGGGTTTTGGCCCCACGGAAATGCGTTTGTTGTTTATCCTTTTGAATACCCTGATTATCATCTTTGGGAAAACCTATATCGCACCGGCCTTGCCCTTTGCCCTTGGCTTTTGCTTCTTAGGCCTATGCGTGATCGTCTATCGCACGCAGAAAGATCTTTGGACACGAGATATGGAAGAGAAACGGAAGAAAGAACAGGGACATAACTAAATACCCCTCGCTCTAACAAAGGTTTTACGGTATTTTTGGATGTTTATTAAAATAGTCTGTCAAACATCGCGCTTCTTCCACAAACGCACGATCACGTAGATACAGATCAGGAAACCGCTATACAACGCAGTAAATCCCCAGGTCCTACTGTGGCTGAGCGGGTTGGCAACACGGGCAAATAAATCCCGCGCCAACATTCCTGGTTGATGAAATAAATCCCAGGAATTCCAACGAAGAAATCGCCCAAGGTACACACCAAAGCCCGCAAGACATAACGAGACGAACGAGAAAACTGTCGCCACACGTACCGAGAAGTGCTGCCGCCACACGTGCTCCATCACAAAAAGAGAAACAAACCCCAACAGCAATCCATTTAAGGCAAAGGTCAAAATCATGACCACATCAAACCCAAGAGGGACAAGGGTCCACTCGGTAAGACGTGTGAGGTGTCCAAGATCCGTTAAAATATAAGGGGAATTCGGAAAGAACAACAACCAAAGAAAGGCAGGTATCCAAACCAGCTTCCATGCCGTCACTGGTTTTTGCGTATGCGATACAAGCCAGGCACAGACGAGCGGGATCCAGGCGAGAAAGAGATTCCAGACCAAAAAAGCATAGGTCAGACGACTCGTGAGCAGAAAACGAACCAGCAATAACCCGATCGCAAAGCCGGAAGCTATCACGAGCGACCATCCGATCCGCCGATCGATCATTCGAAAAGAAACGAGACGCATAATGAGGTTCCTGTCATTTCACCACATTTGCGACAGCAAAATCTAGAGCGAGA
>CAZRDS010000006.1:6705-13446 GCA_964598895.1 uncultured Gammaproteobacteria bacterium
GAGAGCAAAAGACCGTGATCGCAGTGAGGCTCACTACATTGTCCGCACCTCAACCAAGTTCACATTTCCTGATTTTCCTAATGGTTCACCTGCCACCAAAATAATTTGATCCCCTTCTTTCACCATCCCCTGCTTCAGCATGGCGGCGCAGGATTTTTCGATCAGATCTCCCATGCGGCGACAGGCGGGAATATGGATCGGCAAGACCCCGCGTGAAAGCGTGAGCTGACGCACGACCCGCTCACTTGGGGAAGCGGCGTAGATCGGCACATTCGGGCGCTCACGCGAGACAAGGCACGCGGACTGGCCAGACCACGTTGTGACGAGAATCGCTTTGGCATTACGTGCGCGTGCGAGCAAAGCGGAAATATTGGTCATCGCTTCTTCGGTCGAAGCGGTTACATGCAAGTGGGCATCTTGCTCATTCTGAACTCCGTTTTCAATTTCGAGAATCGTTGAAGACATGGTCTGCACAGCCTCGAGTGGGAAAGAACCGGTCGCCGTCTCGCCAGACAGCATTGTTGCATCCGTTTCGTCGATCACGGCATTGGCGACATCCGAGACTTCAGCGCGCGTGGCACGTGGATTACGGATCATCGAATCGAGCATTTGCGTCGCAACGATCACGGGTTTTGCCGCCTCAAGACAAGCTTGAATCAACCGTTTTTGGATAAGCGGCACTTTAGAAGCAGGGATCTCAATCCCCAAATCGCCACGCGCGACCATAATCGCATCAGTCTCTGCCACAATTTCTTCCATGGCTTCCACCGCTTCTGGTTTTTCAACTTTAGCAATGATCTTGAGAGGCGCGTCCGTTACAACCCCTGTTTCCCGCTCAAAGCGCTGAATCAAACGGCGCAGTTCGCGCAAGTCCTCCGCAGAGCGCACAAAGGACAGCGCGACCCAGTCAACGCCCTGCTCGACCCCAAAACGCAAATCTTCTTTATCTTTGTCGCTTATGGCTGAAATAGTGGTTTTGGTCTCCGGTAAATTCAAGCCCTTATGCGACGTAAGCAAACCGCCTTGAGTCACACGGCATGACACGTCCTGCCCCTTCACTCTGAGAACCTCAACCGACAGCAGCCCATCGTCAAGGAGAATCTGCTGACCCGGTCGGACATCTTTGTGGAGCAGTGGATACGTAACGGGCAACTTCGTCGGGAATTTCGCTTTTCCGGTGGTAAAAACGATCTCTTCCCCGATCTTCAAGGTAATCCCCTCTTTTGGAAGTTCGCCTACACGAATCTTTGGCCCTTGGAGGTCCTGCAAAATCGCAATCGGTTTGCCGAGTTCTTTGGAAACCTTACGGATCAATCGAATCCAGTCCGCAAAAACCTCATGTGTTCCATGAGAAAAATTCGAACGGCAGACGTCCCTGCCCGCTTCGACCAATTCAACCAAACGCTCATGACTACAACTTGCTGGACCAATCGTACAAACAATCTTGGTGTGTTTTTGGATCATACAAAGAGCTTAGGTGCGTTCTTCGAGTTTAATCTTAAGGAGCTGCTCCTTTCCATTACGTACAATCTTCAGTTCAACTTCATCGCCAGGCGCAAAGCTCGTCACAAGCGATGAGAGTGAGTGTGTATCATCTAATTTTTGGCCGTTTACCTCCAAGATCACATCTTTTTCTTTCAGGCCAGCTTTCGCAGCGGGTGAACCCGGGATAATCGCGACATCTGATGTAGCATTTCCTGGCTGGATCCACACACCGTAGGGCTGCGGCAGGTGTTCACGCTCAGACAACTCCTTATCAATCGGAATATAACGCACTCCAATCCATGGACGCACAATTTTCCCTGTCCGTTTTACGCTCTCGAAAGCCTGCTTCACGACGTTGATGGGGAGCGCAAACCCAAGTGACTGGGCATTTTCTGAAACCGCCGTATTCACACCCACAACTTCGCCTTGAAGGTCGATGAGCGGTCCGCCAGAGTTGCCGGGGTTGATCGCCGCGTCCGTTTGGATTGCCCCTTCGATCACTTCAGTCGCTGTACGTGTACCGGCCACGAGGTGTCGATTCACTCCGGAGACGATCCCTTTTGTAACCGTATTCTCAAACTCTGAGAGAGCATTTCCAATCGCAATCACCGTTTGGCCGATCTCAAGCTTGTTGCTATCTCCAAGTGGAAGGAAGGGAAAGCCTGTGCCATCGATTTTCAAGATGGCCAGGTCAAGACTTGGATCAAGCGCGAGAACGGTCGCCGTAAACTGGCGTTTGTCTTGCAAAACAATTGTATATTCTGCGTCTTTATCATCCACGACGTGCTTATTCGTGACGATATACCCGTCGGCCGCAACCAAAAAACCGGAACCACCACCCACCCGAAGCCTCTGCTTGGGCGTTTGTTTTGTACTCGACGATGTTTGCGGAGTCGGCGCAGCCGGAACGAAACGATTATTAAAAAGATCCGTAAAAAAATCATCTGGGGCGCGCGTAGACAGCTCTTTCGTGATCACGATCGACACAACGGCTGGTGAACCGTGTCGAACAACATCAATCGTCTGAAGCTCTTCACGCCTCAGCTCTGAAAGGGTAACAGATGAATTTCCTAAACTCGCTTGAGCCTGCGGAGAGGCTCCATTCTGAAGAAGTGGTGACTGACTGTAACGAGTGACCGCGATCCCCCCGAGCGCCCCCGCACTGAGCGAGGCGAGAAGATACGCGGCCATCCAACGAGGTGCAGACATAGATAGCTCTTAGTGTAGCACGACTCCCCTCTTTATTTCTTCTCCGATTTTTGGCGCTCCGTTTCCGAGCGAATCAGGTCCGATAATTCATCACGAAACGTTTTTACATCTTCGAAGGAACGATACACAGACGCGAAGCGAATGTACGCAACTTTATCAAACGTTTTCAAACGCTCCATCACGATTTCGCCAACGTCAGCGCTTGTGATTTCTGAAGATTTGCGGCGTTGAATATCACGTTCAATGGATTGAACGAGCGAACGGAATTCAGCATCAATATGGGGACGTTTTTCCAGCGCGCGGCGCAAACCACGTTCTAATTTTTCACGAGAATACCCTTCTCTATGCCCGTCCCGTTTCACAACAGCGATATCTAACAGTTCGATTTCTTCGAGTGTGGAAAAACGGTACTCGCAGGTAGCACATTCACGACGACGACGAATCGACGTCCCATCGGGAGACAGGCGTGAATCGACAACTTTCGTATCGGTATTACTGCAAACAGGACAATGCATACACCGAAGCTCTACATGAGCTTCTTGCGGATAAAGGCTGGAATGTCGAGATCTTCCTCATCAGAGGCAGGCTGAGCCGGTGGTGGGACGGGTCGACTTGGAGGTGGAGCGGAAACGGAGCGCTGACCTGACGCAGGAGGCGAAATATGTGGCTGATGTGCAGCAGGAGCAGGAGCTGGCTTGCGATAGTCAGGCTGCTGAGGCTCTTCAACGGCATACTCAGGCTGCTGAACCGGTTGAGGCGCTGGCTGCGGTTGAGGCGCCTGATACTGAGCCGCCTGGCTCTGGTAACTTGGATAGCTCTGTTGCGCGGCAGGAGCCATCTGTTGATAGCTTTGCGGTTGAGGTTGTGATTGAGGAGGTGCGACCGGTGGAGGAACAACGCCACTTGAACGTGGGCTATTCTGAAACGCGTATTTCTCTAGGGGTTCTGGTGGTGGCGTGTTCGCAACGGTGCCGGTACGTGGCTGAATCGTGCCTGAGCTCAAAACTGTTTTTGCCTTGAGGGAACCAGGGCGCGTTGTTTCAAATCCGGTTGCGACGACTGTCACTTTCACTTCGTCCTTCATCGACTCATCAATAATGGCACCAAAAATAACTTTCGCTTGAGGGTCTGCGGATTGAGTAATAACTTTGGCTGCTTCCGAGACTTCATACATCCCAAGGTTCGAACCACCCGTAATCGTGAAAAGAATCCCCTTTGCACCATCGATAGAGACTTCGAGAAGAGGCGAGGCGACCGCCGCCTTTGCCGCATCCGCCGCGCGGTTATCTCCGTGACCACGACCAATGCCCATGAGCGCTGAACCTCGGTTCAACATAACCGACCGGACATCGGCGAAGTCGACGTTGATGAGACCTGGGACCGTAATCAATTCAGAGATACCCTGCACACCCTGGCGGAGCACATCATCGACGATTTCAAAGGCTTCTACGAGCGAGGTCTTTCTGTCGATGATCTGCAAAATACGATCGTTCGGGATCGCGACAATCGTATCGACTTGGTTCGCAAGCTTTTCATACGCCGCATCCGCAATCATGCGACGTTGAGCGCCTTCAAACCCGAAGGGACGCGTGACAACGGCAACGGTTAAAATACCAAGTTCTTTGGCAACGCTTGCAATAAAAGGTGATGCACCAGAGCCTGTACCACCGCCCAGTCCACAGGTAATAAAGACCATGTCGGCACCTTTCAACATTTCACGAATTTCGTTTTGACTTTCTTCTGCAGCGTGCAACCCGACTTCTGGGTCGGCACCCGCACCGAGGCCACGCGTCATGGTTTTTCCGATGTGTAACTTTTGGGCGGCTTGCGAAAACTGCAGGGCTTGCAAGTCCGTGTTCATCGTAATGAAATCGACGCCTCGAATTTTTGAAGCGATCATGCGATTGACCGATGATCCACCAGATCCACCAACACCAATCACTTTGATGGTGGCGAGCGCTTCAATTTCGGGTTTGATTTCGGCCATAGCAATGTCTACAAGGAGTGTTCAAAAATGGCTCAATAAAGAGAAGTTTCAGGTTCATTCCCACGATACTCATCCAGCTCTCGAGGGTCAAGGGAAAACATCCCTTACGGCAGGAAGGATTTGAAGATGCGCTTGAGTGGCTCACTCAACTTTTTGAAGGCAGCGCCACCCTTTGCGGCGTAACCTGAGCCATTTTTGGTCGCAACGCCTGCATCTTCTCGTTCGGCGTTGTATCCCCAAAGGACTAACCCAATGGCTGTGGAAAAAGCTGGATCCTGAATGACCTCCGTGAGTGGCGTGGTGACTGTTGGGACGCCAATCGAGACCGGCAAACGTAACACCTGGCGCGCAATCTCCGTCATGCCTCCAAGCTTTACGCCTCCACCGGTGAGAATCGCGCCGGCCGGCAACATCCCGCTCCGTTCAATTTTCTTAAGTTCCTTCTCGACTTTCTCAAAGATTTCTTCGGCGCGGGCTTGCGCGATATCAGAGACAAAGCGACGCGAAACGATCTCCGCATGATCCCCTCCTAATTCGCGCAAGTCGATTTCTTCAAAGCGGTTCGTGGAATCGGCATGCGCGCTCGCGTAGTGACGCTTGATGTGCTCGGCCAATTCAAGTGAGGTGCGCAATCCGATCGCCAAGTCTGAAGTGATGTGGTCTGCTCCAATCGGGAAGATCGCTGCATGCAGCAAATCTCCCTCTTCAAAAATAGCGACGCTCGTTGTTCCAGCTCCTACATTAATAACAACCGTCCCAACATCACGTTGACGCGAGGTTGTGACCGCTTCGGCGGATGCCAGTGGCGCGAATACCAATTCACGTACCTCGAGCCCCGTGCGGAAGGCCGCCTTCGTTATGTTTCGTACATGCGAAGAGTAGCCTTGGATGATATGCGCTTCGGCCTCCAAGCGAATCCCCTGCATGCCGACTGGATCTTTAATACCTCCTTGCCCATCAACATTAAAGGCCTTTGGCAGAATATGAATGATTTCTTGGTTGGCCGGGTTCACGATTGAACGAGCGGCTTCGAGAGCGCGATGGACATCTTCTTCACGAATCTCCCCTTCTGGACGCGAGACACCAATCACCCCCTTAGCAGACTGGATCGTGAGATGAACGCCCCCAATCGACAGATAGACTTCAGAAATCGGCAATCCGATTTGGCGCTCGATCTGCTCGAGCGACGCAGAAATGGAACTGACGACATCTTCCAACGAATTCACCGAACCCTTAGAAATACCCTGCGAAGCGACTTCGACGGCCCCAATCACACTCAAGACCTCCCGTTTTTCCGAACCAATAGAGACTTGGCCCACCGCTAAGCGGATGGCCGAGCTTCCAAGGTCGATCCCGACGATCAGGTGATCTTTCATACGCGCGCGAGGAAAGTAAGCATGTAAGGCCAGAAGATACAGATTCCCACAACAACGGCAGACAATGACGCAATGAGCACCGCTCCAGCCATCACATCCTTTACCTCACCAGCGTACTCGTTTAACCGCGGTCTTAACAGGTCGAGCAAGCGCTCGATCGCGCTGTTGAGCAATTCTAACACCAGAACAGATGCAGACACAATGAGAATGATCAAGCGCCGGTCCCATGAAAGCGGCAAAATCATCGCTAACGTATTCGCGCACAAGGCTCCAACACACTGGATACGAAAATTCTGTTCCGTCCGATAGACGGAAAACACTCCACGGCTTGCATGTCGGGCGCTGCGGAAGAAACGGAACAAGTTAGACATAGTCCGCGCGCGTGAGTTCTTCAACTAACCCTTCTTGGATGCCGAACATCTTCGCTTCGTCTTTCTCCGTTTGATGATCGTAACCCGCCAGGTGAAGAACCCCGTGAATGAGGAGACGGATCAGCTCTTCACGCAAGGGAAGGCTGCGCCGCTTTGCTTCTTTCTTGGCATAGGGTGGACAAATGATCACATCTCCCCAAGAAATGAGGGTCGATTGTAATGCTTTTGGCAGATCTGCCTCCTGACTTGAAAACGATAATACATCGGTTGGACGATCAAGCTTGCGATAGCGCTTGTTCAACACTTGCATCTC
>CAZRDS010000006.1:13456-19193 GCA_964598895.1 uncultured Gammaproteobacteria bacterium
CAAGCGAGACAAACGACAGCGAGATCTCAAGTGGCTTCTTGATACGTAAAATTGGCGTTAACGCTTCTGCGACCGCAAGGACATCCTTTTCGTTGAGTTCCGGAGGAAGTCTTGTAGCAAGGAAGTGGATCATGGCGAAGAAGGTGTGCTGGTAGCCGTGTTGAGTGAAGTGGAAGAGGGAGTGATGACATCATTCGACGCATCCGCGGGAACAATTGGACCGATTGGTTGAAGCGGAACAGGAGAGGTGGTACTCGTCACTGAGGCTGCACTCAGAGATGTAGAAGAAACAGATCCTGAAGTCGAGCTTGCTGTCACGTTGAGGAGAGAGCCTGGTCCAGAGTTTGCCGGTGTCAGAGTCGTTGGGAGGATGGCTGCACCCTTCAAGCTGAGTGAGTTTAGCATCATTTCAAGCGTCGTGCGGAAGTTCACGAAGGGCTGCGACTGCAAGTCGTACGTAATATGGAAGACTGCATTCCCCCACCCAACCCAGGCTTGCATACGGTCGGCGGAATAGATCCCACGCAAGCCGCCTTTCGTGGTGAATTCTCCAAGCGTGTCGAGTGGTTGGTTGATTCGTGCTGCGACCCATGGTCCCAGTTCTTGCTGAGCGGGATTCGATTCAACCGCAATGAGGAAGCGCTCACCTTTTCCTGTCTGAAGGAGGAGACGACTCGTGTCTGTTTCGTCTGGTCCAGAGGTCCAAGAGGTGGGCACAGACATCGTCCAGCCACTCTCGGAAGTGAGCGCACGCACAAGCCCTGATTCAAGCAACTTCCCTGGGGCAAGCGCGGCTGGGTTGTACAAATGGAAGACTTCGTTTCCATCAAGGAAATGGTCGTTATCACTATCTGGTTTTTTTGCATCTGTTCCGTAAAGCACTTCCTCTACATCGGTGAGACCATCAGAGTCGGTATCAAGGCCGCCTGGTGGGAAGGTTGGTTTGGGAGCTTCGGCAACCGGAGGTGCGGGCGTTGTCGCGCTCGCTTCATTCGAAGGTGCAGAGTCCCCTCCCTCACCACCCGCAATCACACGGTACGCGTATACACCACTTGGCTGAACGGTGACGTCGATAAAGGCCGTACTATTCGCTGGAAGCGTTGTGATCCGCACAAATGCCGCTCCGTCTTCTGATCCCGTTTTGCGTTCCACATGGTACCCCTGTTCATTCCCTGCCGCATCAGTCCAGGTAAGCGAGACCGCACCTTGGCTCCCAAGAGCCACAAGACCACTTGGAGCCACCGGAATAGGCGCAGGCGCGGGAGCAACGGGCGCAGGCGCGGGCTTACGGAACAAGGTGTCACGGTTGAAGTAGATGAACCCAAGAAGACTCAAGATAATCACTCCCGCAACGACGCCGATCATGGCCCAGGGCAAACGGCGGGCTTCCGGTGGACGTACAATCGCTGTCGGCTTGGGAACGGGGGGTGGAATTTTCGCCGCCTCATCACGCTCTGCTGACGTCATGGACTTCAACTTCAGTGCCACACCATAAAATTGCTCCGGGATCGTAATGATCTCGGGCAACGTATGTGCAGCACTCGCTGCAGAGGTGGGTAAAGAAGAAGGGGCAAGCGCCATACCAAGGGACGATCGAAGATTAAAGCGTACAGGCAGGGTTCGCGCACTTACCGGCACCCAGTGGATTGTATCCCTTTTGGACTTCTACGCCGTCCGGGAAGGTATCCCCATCCGTATCGGGAACAAGTGGGTTGGTGCGATATTTCAAGACTTCGTCTCCATCACTCAACCCATCGCCATCCGTATCGGCCTTCATCGCGTCTGTTCCGAGCTCGACCTCGCGCGCATCAGAAAGCCCGTCTTTGTCTTGATCATCCGTTGGAGGGGTGATGGGTGCAACGACAGCTCCAGGATCGATCATTGCTTGAGCCGTGTTCGTTGCGGCGATCATCGGAGGTGCTGTGTTCGGATCGATGGAGGTTGGAGGAGGAACATTTGTGCCAACCGGAGGGGTAACAACTGGCTTCGAAGGAATCACTTCTGGTTCAGTAAAACTGTTCCCACTGCTGATGGGTTCATCCGAAGGGGCGGGTGCGGTTGCCGCGACAGGATTCGAGAGGTCGTCCGTGGAAGAGGTAAGCGCGGGAACGGTCGGCAACGTCTCCATCACCTGCTGCGCTGGACGACGAATCGCAAAAAACCAAACGCCTCCCGCAATGAGACCCAATACCACCACAACCGCGAGAGCGATCAAAAGATAATGCAGAATGGGAGGATGTTCGGCTTCAGACAAAGACGACATCACACGCGAGGGAGGAGCTGTCGGAGGTGTGAACGGGGGCATCACGGGCGATGGGACAGAAGCGGGCATAGCCTGCACCGGCATCGATACAACCGGAGCCGGAGGAACAACGGAGCTTCGCTCAACCCCCGAAAACATATCATCCGGTGCACTTTGAGGCGCTGTTGGCATGGACTGGATCGGCATGAGGGGCGGTGGCGTCAGAGGAGGCGCGGACGGCGTCACACCTGGTACGACAGGTTCATCATGCGTAGGAAGATTGGAGGGAGGTTGAAGGTCCATAGAGGGAGGGAGCATTAAATGCGACAGTCGGGGTGAGCACACATCCCGGATCCAAGAGGATTGTACCCGTTTTTGATCTCTTGCGCATCCCCAAATCCATCCCCATCCGTATCCGCCTTTGTAGGGTCTGTTCCGTAGAGACGTTCGTTATCGTCTGAAATACCGTCAGCGTCTTGATCGATAAAGGCACGCGGCGGAGGTGTCGCTGCTTCCGGAGGAGTCACGGGTGCTACCTGTATTTCTGGAACACGAGCAGGAAAAGCCAGCGGATCCGTTCCGATTCTCACTTCTTCTTCATCCGAAACCCCGTCTCCATCTGTATCCCGAAGAAGAGGATCTGTGCCAATCGCCTTCTCTTGGACATCTGGAAGTCCGTCGCCATCTTGATCGACACGCGCAGGATCAAGAGCGGTCGTTGTCGCATCCGTTACGAGCGCTGAAGGAGACTCTGTCTGAGCGGGAAGACTTTCCTGACTTGCAACCAGAGGAAGATCACTCACGCTTGTCGGCGTTACGAGATCAGCCGTCGCGCGCATGCGAAGGAACACCACACCGCCTACGATCAACACGAGCCCGACCGCCGCAGCGATCAGGACTCGTGTTTGATTCGAGGAAGGGACAAAGGACATAAAGATGCTTGAGCTTTTCTAGCGAGCACCTGGACCACTCCCTAGCGGATCCCAGTTTAATGGAGGTGTTCGATAATCCGTTCCCCAGCCTCCAAACGCCATCCAGCTCTGCGCTTCACTACTTGCCGGCCAGGTTGAGTCTGGAAGCGCGGGTGTCACCGTCTCCCCCGGAATTGATTCCCCTCCACACAGAAGGGCACGCGCTGCATCCGTCATGACAGAGATGCTTCCATCTACCGCACTCTGCTGGAAGACGAGCCAATATTTTCCCTGACAACGAGATGGAGCGGGAGTCGTAGTAGGCGGAAGGACTTTATAGACACGTGCCTGCGTCACGATCCAGACGGTACTGCTTGTTTGACGATAGTACTGATACGAAGGACTCATGCCGACTCCCAGAGCACTTCGTTGATCGACCAAGAAATAGCTGAAGTTTCCGGTACTCGCAGAACCCAAGGTCCAACGATAGCGCGTGGCTTGTGGCGAATGAGCAACCTGGAAACAGACTCCACCCGCGCCACTCGAACAGTAGAGGCGAGCATTTGGAACGGCGTTTAGATCCGGATTTCCTTGGGCCTCATTTCCCCCTACGAATTCACGAATATCGCGGTAGCAGAGCTTTCCACCCGGAACAAAACCCGGATGAGTTGCCGCCGTACAAGCACTTGTTTGACTCCAGTCACTCCCACGCCCCGCCCCTGGCGTAAAGGCGTAAGCGCGACTCTGCGGCAGAATCAAGTGCGAAAGCAAATAGCGGTTGGAATTATCCGTTAAGTTTCCGTACCACGTATGTACGACCAATGTTTCGTCTCTCCCAACCTTCGGCAGCAAGAAGATTTTTCCTGGCGACTCTGAGCTCTGAATTCCATCACGCTCAAAGGTTGGTGCGCTGAAGAGGTTTGATTCGTACATCCAGTACCCGCCATTGGTCGCTTCGTTATCTGGCGTATTGGGGTTATCACGCGTGAGCTCCACATAGACACGATACCCTCCACACGAGCGATTTCCGTTCAGATTGCTGAAGGTAAATTCACCATCCGCATTGGTAGTCTGCGTGGTAATGCGACGACCATTCTGAAGGAGGGTCACCGTTGCGCCAGGGACCGTCCGATCAGAATACACGGCATCATAGACAACCGCGTGAATCGTCGCCGTTCCTGTCTGACTGGCGCACGTCTGACAACCGCCGTAGCCACAGGTACGGCTACACGCGATGATGTCGCGCGCCGTTCCCGCCACACAACTCGTCTCTGCATCGTTTGAGGCAACTTCGATGGTTGCGGCTGGGTTGGTCGCATCTGTACAACGCACACGCTCAGCGTAGTCGAAGCCAAGACCGGTACAAGTAAGCCCAGCGGACGTTTGCACGCCACTTGCACGACCGAAGTCAGCGCCATCGCACTGTTCAGAACCATCAACCTGCGCATTGCCACAGAACCCTCCGGATGAGGCCGTCATACGGCACTGGTTGGTACAGGCAGCACAGGTCGAGCCATATTCCGCACCGGTACAGCCATGACCATTCTCTCCACCGTAATCACACTCTTCTGCTCCGACATTCATCACGCCGTCGCCACAAACATTCGCCAAACAGCGATTAGTACAAGCATCATTATCATTTCGATTTCCGTCATCACAGGCTTCCCCCGTGTCCAAGATGCCATCTCCACAGAAGTTAGAAGGACGACAGGCGGACCAATCCGACCAACTACACTGATTCAACGAAGGCGCAGCACCTGGAGGGGTACAGGTACGCGTACGCTGGGTTGGATACATGACACAACGATAGGTCGTTCCACACACGGCCGCAGCGGAACCTGGAGTTCCATAGCAACTATCTTGGCCAGGAGGACAAGCACAATCTCGTCGATCCGCTAAGCCGCCAGCACACAAGCCTACCTTCTGACTCGCACAGCTGTTGGCTGAAGCTGCTCCCTGTCCACAGACACCAGGGCTTAAACTCGTCGTCCTACAATCTTCGTTTGTGGTACAAGCTTTTCCGGTCAAACCGCTCGTACAAAGTGCTTGAGTCGTGGTTTGTGGAGCATCTCCGTCACACTGCTCCACCGGACCTCCGAGGGATCCAAAACCCGTGAGCTCCGACTGAACAATTCCATCACCACAATGAGGAGCAACATCACGACAGTCGAGGCTGCAGCTCTGGCTCAAGTTACACGTTCCAAGGAGTGGCAAGGTCCGTGTATCACAGTACAAACCGTTCCGTGAGCCTAGATCACAGCTTTCTCCCGCGCTCAACTGGTTATCACCACACACAGCAGCAAAGCCGTTACAACTGCGATTACAGTGGCCGTAGCGCCCGTTCAAGTCTCCATCGTCACAACTCTCACCCGTTTCAATTCGACCATTTCCGCATTGAATTCTTGGGACACAGGTCGCACCAGGCACATCCACAAAAGCTTTACAGTCTGACTGACACACTTGTTGACGGCGACCCGCCCCAACAACGCCACCAATCGTACAGTCTGTTTGTTGTGTTTGTCCGGCTTCACAAGTTTCGCCTGTTCCAACAACACCATCACCACAAATTCCTCCCAAGCCCATC
>CAZRDS010000006.1:19245-28096 GCA_964598895.1 uncultured Gammaproteobacteria bacterium
GTGGGGTACACACACCCGTCCCAACAATCGTACGTCTGTCTGGTGCCAGCACATTACAATCGCTGTTCTGGGCACAAACACGTCCATTTGAGGCATTATTCGCGACACAGCGCCGCGTTTCTGGAAGCACAGACGGGCTGTAATTTTCAATCGGCTGGTATTCCAACTCCGTTCCGAGCTCGTAGCGGTTTCCCCCATCAACAGAACGATACTGGTACAGACGAGAGACACTGCGTGGATTTGAAGCCTGAAGAATCGGACAGCGATAGGTGCTACTAACCGCATTCCAACAAGTTGCTGGATCAAAGCCATCAACCGCCACACACCGGTCCGATGCACCGCCACAATCGGAGTCCTCCATACATGCCTGACGCGAGCTCAGACACTGACCACATGAGACGTTCACGTTGAGCGGATCTTCTGGCAACGCTTTTCCAACACTCGCCGCAAACACCGACTGCCAACTTGGCCAACGGCTCGTCACAAAGGTCTGCAAGAACGTCCCGTTACTAATGGTCGGATAACGTCCGTCACGCGCCTTTGCCCCTTCCAATTGGGCGGCCATGTATTGGATATCCGCCATACGCTTTAAGTCACGCTGGAGCTTTTCTTTCGAGCTCGCACAGTAACCGGCTGGATCATAGCGGACACATTCCCAATCGGCTGTACAGGTCACCGGGAAGGTTGATCCTGATGGTCGGAAGATCGAGCCAGAACCAGTACGACAAATGTTATCTGCATCATGCAGAACGTTGATGTTGAAGGTAAGGCTATCGACAAGCTGTTCAAAGATCGTGCGCGTTTCTGGCTTAGCATCTGGGTTGTACGAGAAGACGTAGATATCGGTCGTGATATCACCAGCTAAGGCGTTCACGTTGGCCGCTGAGACATACAAGGTCGAACCATCACGGATCGCTTCGTAGCCATCAACGGTCGTTGCCTGCGGCGTTCCGCCAAAGCCTTGCGCCACATACCAATCTTTCGCCGACAAGTGCAATGGGTTCGCCATGACACGCATCCCAATCGCATCCGAACGGAAGGATGGGCGACTGAACGAGAAGATGTATTGCCGCTTAACGCCACGCGCGAGGTCCGATGCGTTGTCGACCAAACGATTCACGACCAATTCAGGCAAGTCATCACTTGGACCCGCTACTCCTGCATCCAAGCAGTAATTGAAGGCGAAATGATAGGTATCATCCTCGAAGCGTGGTGGCTGTCCTGGCAAAACGCCCGGTGGAAGCCATGGATTGTCACACAGCAACACCGTCGAAAGCAGAGAGGCGTCGATCGAGTTACCCGCCGTTGATACAGGATTCACACGATCGGCCGTGATCGTTACCCCCGTCACGATGAGCGACGTTCCACGCTGACTCTGCGAGGTGGTGGTTGCAACCGAAATCTGGGGCGTCGTCGTGGCTGTTGAGGTGCGGATCACATTCGGTCGCGAGCTCACCCATTCACGCCAAGCCCAGTCGTACAAACGCGGAATCGGGGAAAGTGACACCACCTCCTCGTGATTATACGAAACAGCTCGACCAATATAGCGGTGTGCCTCGTTCGATTTATAGAAGACCGTTGGGTGTCCCGGATACGTATCCGCCAAGCGTAATTCATCGATCGTACAGATACGGTCCCCGGTTGTGAAACTCCACGAAATATTCCCATCCGCGTAAATCCCATTCGCTCCACGCAAACCGCGACGCGTAGAAGAAACAGTCGCTGTTCGAATGGAAGGGTCGCCTAAGAGAGTGACTCGGTAGGTGGTATTTTTTTCTAGTGCGTCATCCAACAAGAAGGCGGCAGTGGTCTTATGCTCAACCTCATCCGTTTCAAACACGACCGTTCCCTTCACCATGCCAACACACCATGGGCTGGTGACCGATGCATCCGCAGGAAGGAACCATGATTTTACTCGTGCAATGACTGACTGGAGCGGCGCAGACCAGTTGAACGCCGTTGGAACCGCTCGGTCTAGTCGAGTCGTTCCCGTTGCACACTCCTCCCCGGTTGCCTGTGAAGACACGAGGAAGTTTCCACGGATTGACCCCTGATCCATCAGCTGGTTGAAGGTCGAACTGATCAACACGTTCCGACAGACATCCGTTGCTCCGGCGCGTGGGTAAGAGACGGCCGAAGGTCGCACCGCACAACAGCCAGCTCCTGTGAGCCCAGTTCCGGTAGACCGACAGTCGGCTTCACGCGTGTAGTTACACTGCACTCCGTAAATTGCCGTTCCGTTACGTGTTTGATAGGCCGCTCCGATCGTAGCCGCCATACGTCCCGCATTCCGCTCGATTTCTGTACGTGTTGGTTCGCGTAAACCAACGATTTCGAAGAGCTGGCGATTAGTGATCTCAAAGCGTCCGATCGAACCAACGCCCGGTTCAAGACGGGCTGTCGCTGGCGCGTCACACTGCTCCCCTATTCCAACAACACGATCTCCACACAGAGAAGGCTCAGGATAGCTAGGGCTCGATCCTTGCAACAAACAGCGAGCCGAGCAACCATCTCCTCCATCACAATCTTCCCCTGGTTCAACGCGAGCATTACCACAACATCCAGCGTCACTCGTACGCGTACAGCGATTCGTTCCAAGGTTCAAACAAGTCTTTGCATCACACGACGCCGAGAAACGTGAACCCGTCACACATCGGAGAACACCCCCCACCATGCTGCAATACTGGGATTCTCGGTTTCCCGCAGTCTGCACCTCACACGACTCTCCTGGTTCGACGAGGCCATTCCCACACAAACGACGCTCCGCACTCGATGATCCACGATGGAGACACTGTTCCGTACACCCTTCTCCGCGTTGATCCGAACGGTCATCACAGGTCTCTCCATCAGACACGTCTCCATTCCCACATGTTGAGTGTCCGCTGTCTGACCCCAATGCCTGACAATGATCACTACAGCCACGTCGCTCGATCACCTGACAGCTGCCACCTGTGCCACAGCTCGTTGGGTCTGCTGTACAGTCCCGACCTGCGGTTGGACCCCCCACACAAACACGACCAGCATCACACTGCTCTCCGCGCTGGATAGATCCGTTCCCACACGTCCCAGCGGGCGTATCCGTCACACGTCGTACAGGGTTGAACAAACATGAGTTGGAACACTCTCCTGCTGGGCCGTTGCTCCGACCATTGTCACACTCTTCTGCATCGGTCGCGCCCACAGGCAGAAGCACACAGGCAACACCTAAGCGCGTAACACAATCCGTACTCCCTACGGTACACGCACGCGTCGGAGCCGAACGCATGTGACAATAATTCGTATCCGCCGTTTCAATTGTTCCATTGCCACACACAGCAGAACGTCCATAGACTCCATTGGATCCCACATTGATTGGTACAGAATTCCGGCAAGCGGTCTGCCAGCGACACACTCGCACGCGTGCTTCCGATACGAACGAAGTCGGCCACTTGGCGATCTGCTTCAGGAATAGACCAGCGTGTGCTTCGTTCCGAGATCAACATCTGCCCATCACGACTACAGACATCTCCCGCACTGATCGGGCTCGCAATGAAGAGCTGGCGCAGGCCAAACGCAACTTCGTATTTCTCACTTGGCGCAACCTCGACACGATCGACCGTGCAATAGGCTGTAGGTCCAGTTTTCACGCGGAACTTCCAGCTAAAGCCGATTGGATCGGAATCATTCAGGGCCGTCAGCGGCATGTGCCCATACACAGAACGAAGACCGTCAACGCCTCCAATAATCGTTGCACGGTAGAATTTACCTGGTTCAAGCTGGCTCGTACGAATAGGTCCACCCGTTTCTGGGTCTGGCTCAGACGAGAGCACCGAAGGCTCGATCTTCATCATGGTGTCCGTCGCAAATGTTCCAGCGGGCGTCATGAGGTCGATAATCGCTTCGGACAAATCGAGCGTGCGGTCTGTCTCACGACAAGATTCGTTCGTACAACGCTTGATCTCCACATTCGCGATGCGTCGTCCGCCAACCGTGCGGAACAAGCTATCTCGATCCATTCTGACATTGAAGCGCGCCCAAACAGCTGCATTCACACAGGCCTCGTTACAGTTTGGCGCGTAAGAAATCACGCGTGGTGGCGTAAGCTGAATGGTAAGCGTACCCGTTCCACGTACAGGGACAGGAGGAGCAGGTCGTTGTAAATCGACATTCACCAACACCGGATCATGATCCGTTCCTCCACGGGCCACGACCGTAATGATGTCTGTACGAGAAGGTGGAAGCGGAGCGCCCGCCAAATCACGAGTGGAAGCTTCCAATGAAGCGCGTCCTGGGGCACCACCAAGACTCCATTCCCAACCCAAGGTCGCTCCATTGATTTGAATACAAATGTCGTCAGAGGACCGAGCGCTCAAGGTGTAATCTTCTTTTCGATCACCGATTTGTTCCATGACCCAGTTATGTGGAATCACTGAAACTGATCCTGCCGTACACAAATCTGTGCCCGTTTTTGTGCGGAAGCGATACGAGTATGCATTTCCACGACCATAACGTTCTGCATTCTCGAGCATCGCTCTTCCCCCTTCTGCCGCCGTTGAGCGAATACCAGTCGTGAGAATCACTTGATAGGTTGAACTCGGCGCCCACACATCCCCTGTTGGAGTAAAGACTACGTAATCCTGGGTCAGACCGGTCGTAAAGCCAAAGGTTCCTGCCACAGTTTCTGGCGTTCCTGTTGCACATGGGTCCCCGGTTGTGCCCGTACAGCGACGAACGATCATCGTACTTGCGTTGATCGTCGAGCGTTCGATGTGGGTCGTGAAGCGCACCACCGCTTGAGCGTTCACACACGTCGAAAGACTGCGTGGACTTGGAGATGGCGGCTCTTCGTTATTACATTCATCAACTACTTGCGGATAGCTATAGATACGCCCCGTAGACGTTCTCCAAGCAAAAGTGCTGGTTGGAACTGTCAGAATAGGACAAACCCCTCCGACCGCACAGCTCCCATCCGGACAGCAGGCGTGAGATGTTCCACAGATCCCTGGGGTCGTCGCGCAGCTCGCAACCGAGAAGAAGGCATCATTCGAGAGCTGTCCGTTCGCTGATACACGCACTAAGCCCGTTGTCGCTCCCGCAGGAACACGTGTACGAATCTCTCCATCTAACCAACTTTCGTTGGTCAGGAACGCAGAAGGACGGGTAGAGGTAGTACCTGCAAAGGTCACGGATCCAACCGCCGATCCAAAGTGCTCTCCCAAAATGGTCACGCCCGTTCCGACCGGACCAGCCACTGGTTGAATTGAACAAATCCCCGGCCCAGGGAATCCATCAAGGATCGTAAATGGCACGTGATTACTAAAGGTCAGCCCGTCACGCTGCAAATAAATCTCATACGCTCCACTGCGAATCGCCTGCGCCTCACCCAATCCGCCGCGTAAAGCAGCAGGGACTTTGACCATCACGGCCGTATCACCCCAGAAGCTACTTCCACATTGTGCTGGAAAACGCGTATCTGCTTCTCCAACGGCGTTCGTTCGTGGATCACGGAAAAAGACCCGACCGGCACTCCCGAAGTTCCGTCCGATAAGAGTCACATAGGAGCCAACCGTACCCGTTGCAGGACGGAGTTGATCGATCACCGGACCCGAACTTAAGACACGATCATTAAATTGAAATGAAACTGGGTTCGATTCAAGATCACCGACACGCGCGCGAACGGCATAGGTTCCCGGAGGGACAAGCGGAGCCGCCAAATCAATCCCCGTCGGACGCCAGGCAGAAATCGGCGCGTTATGATCGTTAAAATACAACTGGCCCGCTGTCGTACCGAGACTGATTCCAGCGACCGCCAAGCGCGCTCCATCTCCTACCGTTCCTGAACCTGGACGAATCGCACACAACCCAGGGCGCGCGACACCACTCACCTTAAAGTCTGGCAAGCGTGGTCCGCGTTCATCATTCGTCGCATCCGACAAGCGGTTCACTCCGTGAGTGACTTGGATAGAACTGGTGACCGCTCCTTCAGGGAGCGCGACGACAATCTGCGTTGGCGACCAAGAGAAAGCAGTACTCGCTGCACAGGCCGCAGGAACCGTCGCGACTCGGCCCGCAAACGTGACCTGACCAGGCGTGGTTCCAAAGTTAGCACCGGTGATCGTGACGAATGTTCCGGGACGACCATCGGCTGGGCTAAATGACCCAATAATTGGCTGCTCCACACAGCGCCCTGCGACACAGGCTGCGCTCGCACACTCAGCCGCTTGCGTACATGTCGCTCCGGCACACCCACCACCTGCAGGACCTCCACAATCAACGCCCGTTTCTCCAAACAGACCACCGCGGGTTGCACCCGAGCTTGAGCCCCCAGCACCAGAACCACCTGTTCCAGATCCAGAGCCTCCCACACCAGACCCACCTGCTCCCGTACCATCCGCGCTTAATCCTGGCCCATCTTGAATGCCATTAAAAAAGTTCCGCGTTCGAATCACGACCGTTACCGCCGTTGTCGTAACACTGTTCGAATCAACATCCCAAACATGAGCCTCGATGCGGTGCGTCCCGGTAGCAATACCGCGCGTATCCCAAAGCACCGTTGCGTCGTAGACCAAGGGCGTCGTACTTGCCGAACCCGCGTCTTCACCGATCACCTGTCCATCCACCAAGACTTGCGTCAGCGAAATCCCCCCATCATCGCTCGAACGCGCCGTGATCCGCACCGTGTCCCCCTGCGGGATCCCTTGGCCGTCGAGCGGGGTCGTGAGTGTTGCGACCGGAGCCGTCACGTCAACAATAGCTCCTGTCTGGAATTTTACTTCACACGGAGGAACATTTTTTCCGCAGGCAATACTCAAACCCGAACGCGAACGAAGTTCCGGCGCGACGCGTGCGATGTAGTCGGTATTTTCAGTAAAACATTTACGTGTCGCGTTAGGCGCCGGACAGGCCTGGGTCGGAACGAATGTCACCAAACTTCCGGATACGGTTACTGTGCCAGGAACAGGTTGGCGGTCCGAGGCACGTAGCACGGAAATGGAACTCGAAGCTGTTGCCGCCAAAATTTCACGACTGAACAAGAACCGCACCTGGACATTTCGCAAACGCAGCGGACCCGCTGGTGTAATCGAACGGACCTGAAAGGCGAGTGATCCACCCGCAGCACCGAGCGCTCCTCGAATCTCTTGCCCAGGTGGTGGCAGCCCTCCCCCATCTCCTTGAGTGACCTCCAGCAATTTATTCAACACGAAGGTAACAAATCCCCACGAACACAAGATGATCACCAACCCAATGAGCGCGTTCCTTAGTGTTTTCTGCGCTTTTTCAACTTTTTCCGTGTCCCCTCCCGCCGTCATCCAGACAAATCCCGCGTACAAAACGAGACACAAGAACACGATTCCGAGCGTCGCAAGGAACATGTTGATCAAACGCGCGGCAATAATCCGCGGGTCCGTTGCTTGCAGCTGAGCCGCTTCCCCTACTTGTGAGAGGTTCGCTGAATCAACTTGAGCGTGCGCGGGTGGCGCCTGCGGCAAGAGGAATCCTCCGCCAAGGGCGAGGATCATTCCAGCAAGGAAGAAGAAGCGACGAAAGTTCATGGCCGTGAGGTAGTTGGGTAAGGACAGGCGGAGGCACTCGGTGTAGCGACACCCCCCACAAAGCAGCAATTCGGACGATCAACCGTTCCGTGACATTCACGAGTCGTATTGTCAGAACCCGTCGGATTGAAACAGTTCTGATAGATGTTCTGCACCCCTGATCCAAAAGAAGGGTAGTACTCAGGCGAGAAGCGTGTCGTAGCTGCCGCGTACACGCGACGATCGATGAGCACGCGACTCGATGAGGCATTCTCTCCGAGCAAGGCCGGACGTCCTCCGATCAAGTTCTGCATCCGCGGACGGAACCAGAAGGTATCAGAGAGGGGTTCGTTCGTGAGGAGTTTAATATTCTCAGAGTTGACCGTTGATGATTGAAGGAGGCCGTTGAAATCAGCCGTTGGAATTTGATCGACTGGGACCAACCCTGTCTCAGGGGTTGGTGTAAAACCACGAATAAATGGCGGCGTTCGATCTGGATTCGTCAGCGTACTGAAGGAATACTTATAGGTGTCTGAAGTCGACGTAACCGTTCGCCCAGCCGTTGGACCTTCTGCGATGCCGTTACCATTTCCATCCAACGAATTACTCGCTGCGTCTACCAATCCGTCATACAAACCACGTACGATGGCTGCCTGAGGGCTACCAGGACTTTCAAGCGAAGCTGCTTTTACCGTTGCCTGAATCGCTGAGTCCGACGGCAAGCAGAAAATTTGCCGACCACAACTATTCACCCCACACGCCAAGTTCGTGACGAACTCAACCGTTGTATAGGCGTTTGAGATTTTGAATTCCCCTGCCGGATGGCCGGTTGCTCCGCCTGCAAGTGGACGCCCTGTCACTTCGATATTGTTGAAACCTGCCCCTCCCTCACGTACAACACCCGCCGCACTGGTTGGGTCCATCGCTTCATCAAAGTTCACCTGAACAACGATGTTTGGCGCATAACGCCCACCCGAAGCCGGAATCGCACTGACGATTTTTGGAGGAGTAAGATCGACGTTAGTCGAAACCTGGAACACCCAACGATACCCTGCTGACGACCGACCGCTAAACACCGGCTGGCCATTCTCTAACTTCACCCCGCTCGAGCCACCCGCCAGCTCCACCGTGTAGTCCTGCGGTTCCGCTGAGCTTCCCAAATACGCCACGGGTCGCATGACAAACGTCAATCGATCTGGCGTGAAACGTACGCGAACCTGGTCAGTCGTGAGTGCACGTGTTCGCCCTTCAGATGTGCGGTAAATACGAATATTATCGGTATTCAAGCCAATCGTCGTTGAAGTGGCCACATCGTCATCCAAGTTTTCTGGAGTGCGGTT
>CAZRDS010000007.1:0-1574 GCA_964598895.1 uncultured Gammaproteobacteria bacterium
AAGTTGCTTCGTTTTCGCGTCCAAATAGCCCACAGTATAGGGATTGAATCTATAGCCTCATAATTATAAAAAACCAACTCTTATACAAAATATGTCTAGCTAAAACTATTAAGCCTACTTTGATAAATGGGCATTTAGTAGCATGGTAAATTATCTTGCACGTAAATGATAAATAGTGTATATTTATTATGTGTATTTATTGGCTTATTTAAGCCAAATTAAACATATTATTGATAAATAATCAATATGATTAAGGAAAATAGTACCCCCACCTTTAAAGACATTCCTTTAGTTCTTCCGGTTCCTAAATGGAACTCAGAACTCGCAAAGGCAATCGTTGAACTAGAACAATTGAGAGTAAAGCACTTGGGAGGGCCTGTTCCTCCTCATGTCTTTTTTCAATTAAAGATCATTTTTCAAATGATGGAGAGCTTGGGCTCCGCTCACATAGAAGGCAACCGAACGACCTTGGCAGAGTTTGTAGAAAAAATCATTGAAGGATCTGATCGCATTTCTACGGATGAAAAAATCAAAGAAATCAAAAACGTAGAGGATGCTATTCTTTATGTTGAAAAAAATGTGAGGACGGGCTCACCTATTACCCGCGCCCTGATTTCAGATGTTCACAAAATTATCGTCGATGGACTTACTCCTCCCCCTAAAGGAGAAGGCTCTCATACGCCTGGCTACCTAAGGAATATAGATGTAATCATCACAAAATCAACACATAAACCACCTGAGCATATTACCGTCGCGAGCTACTTTGACGAGCTTCTTGAATTTGTTAATAAACCCGTAGATTCTCATAACGATCTTCTTCTCACGGCCATCGCCCACCACAGGATGACTTGGATCCATCCATTTGATAATGGAAATGGTCGATTGGTTCGTGTTTTTACGTATGCGCTTCTCATAAAACAAGGGTTTAAAGTCCAAACTGGCCGAATTTTAAATCCGACTGCGATCTTCTGTCTCAATCGTGATCGCTACACTACGATGCTTAGAGGAGCGGATACAGGAGAAGATCAGACCGCCTTAGATTGGTGTTCTTACGTATTAGATGGACTTAGAAGAGAAATTGAGAAGATAGATAATCTACTAGACAGAAATTTCCTAAACACTCATGTATTAAAACCCACACTCTCATTTGCACTTGAAAGAAAACAAATCACTGATCGAGAATTCAAGATCCTTTCCTTCATAATTGAAAAAATGGATATGACAATAAAATCTTCTGATATCGACAGAATATTGGAAACAAAACTAAGTTCAGTTGCTCGCTCGCGGATAATTAAAGCTCTTCGAGACAAAGAGATGCTCGTACCTCTGAAAGAGGATGGTCGCATTTATACCATGGGTTTTGTAAATAACTACCTATTACGCGGTGTATTTAAGGCGTTGGAACAAGAGGGCTTCGTACCTGCATCATTAAATAAGAATGGATAAACATCTTTTCTACCACAATACAACTAAAGACGGCTTAATAACAAAATCTCCGCCTAATAAGCGGAGATTTTGTATGGTGGACCCTAGCGGGATCGAACCGCTGACCTCTTCCATGCCATGGAAGCGCT
>CAZRDS010000007.1:1584-26681 GCA_964598895.1 uncultured Gammaproteobacteria bacterium
TCTACCAGCTGAGCTAAGGGCCCTCGGGTCAGCACACGGCTGACCAAGGTGACCACCCCGGCTCCAGGGCAAGCCCATGAAGAACGGTTAGGTCGGGGAAACGGTATCAGATTGAGCCGAAGTCTTCAAGAAAATGGGTGAAATATCACGAGCCGGTCTCGCTCCTCCCGCCGTGCGCGATCCAAGAGCTTCAATTCTCCATGCGCTTCCCTTAAACGTTTGAGATGGGCGACCGCCTGCTCTGGGTAGAGATGCGCTTCTGGGGCGAGGGCGCTCCAGGCTTGCTCTGCCGCCTGCCATTCTGGCTCGATCTGCGCCTTCCGAATTTCCAGCCAGTCTACGAGGTCGTCTAAGACCGGTTCCGTGGCACGTGGCGCAAGATAGACCGCTTGCACGAGAGGCTGATCTGTTGACGTAGCCGCTTCTTCTATCCGCTGAACTTGCTCTTTTCTATTTGGCTCATCGACCTGAATGCCACGAATCGTGAGTTCAGACCGGATCATTTCAACACGTAATTTATGCGCTGGCTCAAGCTCATGTCGCTGGCCCGCTGCCCGACAGAAGGTCACCCACTCGTGCCATTCATCCATGAGTTCGCGATGATCTTTGCAGCTGACCTCCAAACGACGGATGGCATTCTGCAAAATCTTGCGAATAGATTCGATCGACGCTTGTTCCTGAAGAAATTCTTCGTCCGACAATTCGTTTGCCCGTTCAACAAAACGATCGACCGTACGCGCATAGGTACGGGAGAGTAATTCAAGTTCAGCGCGCAATCCCTCGTGTTCTTCGAGAACGGTTTTTTGCCAGGCACGAATATCACCCGCTTGAGCGTGGGTGTTCGTCGCTGGACGATCGAAGAGGCGTTTCCAGGCTTGGAGAAGGGAGGGCATAGAGGTTAGCGCGTTGTCGCACGACGGCGAATTGGCTTACGTACGCGCGGAGTCGTCGTTGCCGGCGGAGTAGAAGAAGTGGACGTCGTTACAACGGGGTTGAGCGCCGCGAATTGATCTGCGCGTTTATGGAGAACTTCTTTGAGCTGTGTTTGATACCCTGCTTCACTCGGGGCTTCTGCCACCAAGCGCTGTAAAACAGCGGTCGCTTCTTCCCAACGCTCTGCTTGCACAAGAGCGAGCGAGAGCTGCCATTGGTAGTCTAATACGGTTGGCGCATCCTTTACCAAACGAAGAAGCACGTCTACTGCTTTTCCAGGTTCTTGCGTACGGCGATAGAGCAGCGCGAGGGGCAGCAGGATATCCGGGGCGCTCGGGTGCGCTGAAGCAAGCCGTTCTAGGTCAGCGATTGCCTCAGCGGTCTTGCCCGATTGCGCGAGCCACGCCGCTTTTGCGTAGAGGGCGGGCAAGTAATCTGGTTTACGACGAAGAGATTCCTGGAGTGCTTGTTCGGCGGCTGTATTCGCGCGTGTTTCTCGTTGAAGCGCTTCTTCTTTTTCTCTCCCCTGCCCTTGCTCTACCCAGTGCGCTTCACGAAGCGCACGTTGGCGCTGGATCCCAAATACCGTGAGTGGTGAGCTCGGGTCTGTTGGGCGAAGTTCGTCCAACTCTTCCGCAAGGGCAAGGACCGAGTCTTCTTGCCGTTCATCAAACGTCGCGCGCATACGCGCAACTTGGAGCGCGAGCGCGACATGCTCTGGGTCTATCGGGTTTCGTTCACGTGCGACAGTGAGCGCCTTCTCCGCTCGATCGAGAAACATCGGTGCGAGCTGAATACGAGAACTATTTGCCGCTGTTTGCGCTTGCGCAAGATAGAAACGCGCTTCTTCTGCAAAGGTAAAATCATCGGCACTATTCAAACGACGAGCAAAAGGAAGCGCGTAAGGTTCTGGCGAGGTAAGAAATTCTGCGGCTGCAGCCCGTTGGAGCGTGAAGATGCAGGCGATGATAGCCCCGACAAAACCAGCCCCAACAAAGAGGCGGCTCACGAATGGTTGCTCTGACCAAGAAATGACCGTCTTCGCCGGTTCAAATATCTGAGAAGCGAGGAGTCCTACGAAGAGCGCGAGTGAGAGCAGCGAAAGAACCGTTGGTGGACGAAGCGCAACAAACGCGAGACCACCCAGCACCAGAAGTCCTGTGAGCACAATCGTCGACTCTCCTATTTTTCGTGCGCGTCTAAAGGCGCCCCCGAGAAGGACGAGCAAAAAAAGCACTCCAAAAAAACTAGGCAACATCCCATATTCCGTTACAACCATCGCGAGCGCGGAACTTGCCCGTGGGAAACGCGCATCCCAGAGGGGTGTCTGATTGAGACCCAACGGACGAGCTTGATCGAAAGCTGAAATCCAAGAGCCAGGCCCCACTCCAAAGAGCGGTGCGCGATTCAACGTCTGGCGCACGACCTGCCAGCTCAGCGTTTGGTTCGGCAGGAGTTCTGTCAGCATATCAAGCCTCAACGCCTGACGATCCATCTGAACCCAGGTTGGCATGACGAGTTTTGCGGAAGACTCTGCCAACCCGACGAGCGAACATACGATCGCGGTGAGCGAAATAAACCCTGCGAGCGTCAGACGTCGCTGCTTTAATAAAACGACAAGCCCAGTAGCACTCGCCCCCACAAACACCAAGATCCAAAGCGCATCAAGCTGGACCAAGAGTCCCACCCCCAACAAACCCACGAGCACCATTGCGAGGAACGCATGACTCAGGCGATAACCAAGTAGACGCTTCGCTGTGAGCGGTGCCTCCACACTCGAACGTGTGGCAAGTAACAGAAGCCCACTCAAGAACAGAAGCGGGACGCTCAACAAGAGATCGAGTGCGCCTGGCGAGTGTCTCGTGAGCGCCCCAACGAGCGCCACACACATACCCGCCATCCAGGCACGTAAAAAGACACGCGCCACACGCGGATCGCGCTGCACGGCATCACGGAGAGCCACGACCAACCCCAACCCTATAAGAAGCACCGCAAAAGAGGTACTCACCTGCGCGCCCGTTCCCAACCAAGAAATCGCTCGATGCGCAGAAAAAAACCACGCGCCACTCGAAACGAGCCCGATGAGTCCAATCCACAGAGGAAATGTCGACCAGCGACGAGGCTCCGAAACGGCTCCATCCAAAATTAAACTTCCCAAAAATGAATAGGCACTTCGCAGCACGAGCCAGAGACTAAATGCGACCAGGCTCAACAGAACCTTTGGGAGTTCATTTCCATCCAACCAGTGAGGAATGACAAACCAAGGCAAGAGAAAAAGATATAGCGCGAGCAAGCCGCTCATCCAATGCGCAAGATTCAGCCGCCACATCGTTCGCCAAGAATGCGGAAATGGCCGCGGAAACGACTGCGAAAAAAGAGCGATCACGGTGCGCGTCATGCGCGAAGTATAGCATTCTTCTGCGTTTGGACCGAGAGCTCCTTAGGTTGCAGGTTCTGCTGCAGGCGTTGGAGCAGGCGCGGGTTCAGGGACCACCACAGGAACCACGTCTGGAACGACCACACGTTCAGGTACGCTCACAACGGCGTCAGGGGTTGGCGTAGGTTCGGGTGTAGGCACGGGTGCCGGCGGTATCGCTTCTGGAGGTGTGACGGGATCAGAAGAAGTCGTATCTGGCACTGGCGTTGGAATGACCTCTACCGGTGCTTCTGCCGTCGTCGAAGACGTTCCAACGACTTCAGAACTTGTTGTCGACACGGTCGGAGTAGTCGTCGCCGATGTGACTTCTGGCAATGTTTCTACCTGTGTCTGGGGCTGCGTCTGTACGCTTGGAATAATTGGCTGCCCTGTATGAATATCCCAACGAACCGTTTGATCGTTCGAGAGGAAGAGCCGGTCATCTGCTGGTAACATTTCTTCGGCGCGCCAACTGAAGGTTACATCTTGCGTCAGCGGCTCCTTTAGAAGAATTTCGAACCCATGATCAGAGGAATTATCCGTCCACCACTGTGTGTCTACTTTTCCGTAAGGAGTCACTTGAATCAATGGGAAGGTTCCGAGTGTTGGATGGGTCACTTTTACCTTGGTTGCTCCTGCGAGAATACGTGCGACTCCTTGGTAAGACTTTGGGGTACTTGCTGTCGTGGTGGCAATCACAGGCGTTGTCAGACCGACCTTTTCCAATTTACTTTCGTTCATCACGATGGCTGAGCCACCCCACCAACCGGCACTCACATACACTTCGATTTTGCCAATGTTTGCCGAGCTATAACTTTCAAGCGCGTAGCCCACAATCGGACCGGCTTGAATCGCTTTTACGGCGACGCCTGGAACGTTTGAAGGGGCGAGAGGATCGCCAACATTGATTTGCCCGGTCAGAGCCGCAACTCGTGTTGGAACACGACCCGCGAGAGCGATCGGAAAGGTTCCAGCGACTGGGGCACCCGCCACAAAACCAGGGCGCGTGGATACGATCCCAACAGGGACATCTCCGGCTTTTTTAGAGCGCTCAACTTGAACTTGACCCTGCTGACTCAAAATGACGACGTCACCTGGTTCAAGAGCCTCAGAAGAAGCGTATCGCTCTGCGAAATCATAGGAAGTATTCGCCTGCCACCCATCGGCATTAGTCGCGATATAGGTCGAAGACGCTGGACCCGTATCATCTAAGAAAATATATTTATCTGATTGCTGACCTGAGCGTGTTGCCGGGAAGAAACGGCCGCCCAGGAAGAGGTCACCTGCTGTACGCATCGAGCCCCGCTCATCAACCGACCACAAGGTCGAGGTCCCCATCTTGAGACTAAAGGCGGAATGTCCGTCCGTTGCGCTCTGATTGAAAAGGGTGAAATCTTTTTTAAGAGCCTGAAGCCCGTCCCAAACACTTCCACGCAGCGTGATGCCCCATGAATCCGCCGTTTGAGCATCAGCCGTTGCCGTATTCGTCGAGTTTAAAATGATAGTTCCCTCAGCGAGAGCGCCCTTTCCTTCCGCGCGTAAGAAGGAGCCTGCGTCATAGCCGACCTTCACAAAGACTTCAATCGTTCCTGTCGCCGTTGCGGGTTCTAAGGCGTATCCAACGATTTGCCCGGGAGCCGTTGCCTTCATCGCGACCCCTTCAAAGGGCGATGCCGTCAGCGCATCCCCGATAGCGATCGCACCATTCACAGCCGACACGCGTGTTGGTACACGTCCCGCAAGCGCAACGTCTACCCCATCCGACAAGTCACCCAAGAGAAGACCTGGCTTCGTAGAAGCAATCCCTACTAAGCGCTCTCCCGTCAGAGCACCGGAACTGCGTCGAACAAACAACGGATTTTCTGGGTCAGCAACGAGCAAGTCTCCTGGAGTTGCGCCGCCCGTTACATGATACTGCTCTGCCAAGTCGAAATCTGAAGCATTGATCGTTCCTTCTGAGATCAAACTTGAGCCCGCCCGAAACCGACATTTGGCATTTGTATCTGAGTTATCAATACAAATTCCATTTTCATGACTCCCCTCATAACGAAAGACCGAGGCCATATCGAGCGTACCTGTGGCCGAATCTGGCGAAATCGATCCCACTAACAAGCGGTTAAAAGCTCCACCCCAGGTATTTCCTAGAACCTTCTCCCCAAAGTTCATCCCAGAGATCGTCGCACCTGTTGTAGACGTTTGTGCTGCGAGCTTTACAGCCGTGACATATCCGTCATTTCTAATAGCGAACTTTTCCGTCGTTGATGCGTAATAGAAGCGAGCAATGTAGTCCTTTAAGACAGAAGCGCCCTCCGTTCTCACATCCAACGCACTGCGTGGAGCCGCGGGAAGCGAAGCATCTGTTTGATAGATCGTGAAAAGCGTGTGTCCGCTCAGCGCCGTCCCCGAGGCAGACATTCCTTGAAGCTGCGCTGCGTTGAAGGCTTGCGGGACGGCTCCGATTCGTTTTCTCGGCGTCATTTCATCATCACTACCAATCGTGATCCCTAAATAAATGGTGTCGTTATTCCAATCGAGGGACGACAAGGGATTTTGTCTGCCCCCATCCGATGAAGTATCTCCTAGCATGACGGTAAACAGACCATTACTTACCGTCACAGGAATCTTGGTAGGAGCAGGGTTCGTTCCACTCGCGGTCCAAAATGGGACCGCTCCGAATGACGACGAATTATATAAACTGAGCGCCATTTGATACGTACCGTCTGCCACGACCGACCCACTAGCATCCATCAACTTACCTTGATAGTTGATCTGCTGGTTGATCCCGACGGCTGCACGAGCCGTTGATGGCTGACCAAACACACAGACACACAACCCCACGGTCACACCCAGGGCGAGAATGAAGCGCGGCCCCGCATTGAGCCACGAGGTGAAAGAACCGTTTGCCATCTCTCAGAGTGTATCTTCTTTCTGCGAGAGAACATTTTTGCTTCTACTAAGCTGTTCTTCTATTTTGTACACATGTGCACAACCTGTGGCCATTCCAGCTTTTTGGCTGTTTATAAGCTGTGTACTATTTACACAGCTTATTTAAGTGCCGTTCCCGCCCGCTTCAAACTGAAGCGATGATCGATGTAGGTATCTTCGGCCTTGGTAAGATCAAGATCTGCCGACAGGTACCGCTCATAGCCCGGCTTCTCCGCTGTCAGATAGTAATGCCCTTTAGCCGCAAAGAACCCATAGGTGCCGTCCTTGCTCGTGATCTGCGTCTCGAGCAACTTGTTAAACTTCTTATCAAAAATACGCACAATCGCTTTTGCGAGCGGAATCTTCCCATCTGAATCGTACACAATACCCCAGCGCTTCGGCGCGGCCGGGATCGCTAAACGACGGAAGAGCGCGTAGGTCGCGATCTGAAAGACTGCAAACCCAATCATCGGGAGCGTAGGACTGATAACGATCGCTCCCAAAGAGACGATGATCCCTCCTACTCCCAGTGCGGACTGTGCCCCGCGCAAATACCGCTTCCTTGTAATAGCGCTTGGTGTTTCTTCTTTCGCGATAGGGTCGACGGGAATGTTCGGAGAAATCGTGACCGGCTGAGCGACCTTCACCTCTTCTCCATGGTAGAGATCCACGAAATCCACATCGATATGCTCTGCTTGTAAATACTTCGTTGGGAACACAAAACCTGGTTTCTGCACTTGGATGGTGTATGAGCCAGGAGGTACAAAGAACGAGAAACGCCCTTGCGCATCCGTGATACGTGTTTGAAGAGCAAAATTTGTGCCTGCTTTCAGTAAGCGTACGATCGCAAGTTCAATCGGTTGTTTGGATAATGCATTGTAGACGATCCCCCACGACTTCCGCTTACGTCGACGAATCAAGAGGAGCGGCTGTGTAAAAAGGAATTGAAGATAGTTCAGCAGGTTAAAGCCGGTCACAGCTGTTGCCGTCGCTCCTACCGTCGCCACCACAACCACTGGAGCAACAACTTGTTGCGTTGCCGCTTGCACTTCAGGGCTACGCGCAGCATCTAATCCGATCTGCGCGGCGAGCACAGCTTCTGATCCAAGAGCAGCGATATTCTGGCTAAGAGAAGCGTTTGAATCTATCACCTGCGAGAGTGGTCGCAAAGCTCGACGTAGCTCTACATTTTGCACGAGAACACCCGTCTCTACCCGCACCTCGCGCTCAAAGGTTCGAAATCCTGCCTTCGAAACTCGTAAACGGTATCGTCCGTTCGAAACAATCTCCGCATATCGTCCACGATCATTTGTCTGTATCTGAAACACTGTCGCACCGGTCTCAATAGCGATTAATTCCACCGTTGCCGTAGCGACAGGAGCAGTGCGGGCGCGTTCGCTTACATCAAGTACAAGCGCGGGTGACCAGACATGGAAAGGAAAACGGCCTTGCCACCGTCGACCGTCTGTCGCAATAGCTTGGATCTGCAAAAACTGGTTCTCTCCTTGAGCAGCGTCAAACTGCAGGTCCGAGACAAAGGCCCCAACACCTTCACGATACGCAAATTGATAGATCGCTCCACCACTTGTTTGAACCTGTGCCTGACTCAGGGCTGTGCCGATCCCCGAGATTGGTAAACGAATTTGGATCGACCGAGAAATGAGCGCAGAGCGGACACCTGATGCATCCGGTGTCGCCATCACCGTATCCGATAAGAAAAAAGTTGGAACAAGGTCCAAAAGCGGCGCGTCACTCGATACCCCTTCCGCCGGCGTACTTGTAACCGTACTCACTCCAGACACATCTTCAGGAGAACTTGTCGCACTGCCAGCGCCCGTTCCATCAGGTACAACAACGGGCTCCGTACCCGACGTTTCAGGGTGAAGAATCGGCGGCAAGACAAGCCCTCCTTCCGCTGCGCTCGCTGGGGGCCGTGGGCGCGATGGCGTCACCACAACATCTGGACCCGTTCCAGGAATCACGGTTGGCTCTACCGGAAGAGCGGTCGGCGGAGTCACCACTGGTGGCAGTTCTTCTGTAGGGATCGTAACCATGGCAATCGCTCCACTCGCACGATTTCCAAAGAGGTCTTGTGCCACCGCTCGATAGGTCAGAGAGGAAGCACCTGATGGTGGTATATCCGTACAGCGTGCAAGCGTCGTCGCGCAAACAAAGACCTCCGCACTCAGCGCTGCATCGGTATACCGGGTTACTATCACGTCTTTAAAGTCAGCGTCTGTTGGATTGATCCAGGTTAATTCAACCGCTCTCGGAGGAGCGCTGTAAACTCCTCGGAAATTCAGAACGTTGGAAGGAGGGGTTGTATCACTGAGTGTACGAAACCCCGGCCCTGTGACCGTCAGACGGTCACCCGCTGCGGGGATCGCACTCACTCGAAAGGCATAGAGCGTAGATGCGGTAAGTCCCGTAACCGTCACGAGATGCGTTCGTCCAGGAGTCATTTCTGAAAATGTGCGCACGCTCGGTGAAACATCCAGAAGCACTTCTCCTAATACATCCATGTTGGTAGTCCAACGAATCGTAGCTTGATGATCGTCAACAGAGACAACCTCGATCCCAGTGATCGTGAGGACACTCGGCGAAGCCGCCGTCACAAAGCTCTTATCCTCGCTCCAACGCGTATTCCCAACCGCATCACGAGCACGCACGTGAAAATGATATTCCGTTTCTGGCAACAAACTGTCCAGCAAAAACTCATGACTCATGAGCGCACTCGTTCGTTCACGCGTACCCACCGTATAAGCACCCCAGGTAAGACCGTACCCAATAAAAGCATCCGCGGCCTCATCGGTCGTCCAGTGGACGACCGCGCTTGTGGCGGTAATGCTATCGACGCCCAACCCGACGATGGTAGGCGCTGTTCCGTCCGAAGGGACAGGCGTTGAACCAGGTCCCGGTCCGGCTCCACCGCTCGGAGAACTCCCGCCACCTGGTACAGTCGCTGTCACTGTTGCCGTCACCGTCAAACCATCCGCGCCCCGAATCTCCACATATCCAATCCCCGTATCCCCAAAGTTTCCTCTGATTCGAATCGGGTAGATGCCACCTGCGTTTAGTGTGAGAAGTTGATGTGTTCCCCCTGTCCAAAGCCCTATTCGAAGAATGATACGGCTACCCGCAGGAATACTCCCTACCCCTGCGTCGGTAGGCGGAATTAAGAACAGCGAATGAGAAATAAGTTGCGGCCCCCACACACCGACCGCCGCAGAGGCGGCCACACTCGTCACGTGCTCATAGCCCGTGACAGGTCCATAGCTCAAGGAGATATCCGCAGCAACGATCGTGCTCACATCGAACTCCGAAGGAAACACAATCTCTATGGAATCACTCCCTCCATTCACTCCTGTTGGACTCGTGAACGCGAGCTCCATATCCGTCGAGGTCGCCGTCGCTTGGCGCGTCAGACGGGCTGCGACATTAGTCAGTTGCGCCGCATGAACTAACGAAACGAATCCCAGGCTAAAAATGAAACTTAGAACACCGATCCACAAAAAGCGCCCGCGCATATTAGGGTGTGCGTTTTTGTAACGCCTGAATAATCCGTCTGCGATACCAGCGAAATGCCCCTAGAAGCAAAAGGGTCGTTGCAATTCCCACTCCGAGCAGTCTCCAAGGAACAACTGTCACAACTAAGGGCGCTGGGACACTCTTCAACCCCTCAACCCCTTCCAGCGACAAGGTGTATCGGCCAAAACCCAACGCTGCAAGCTCTCCTTTTAGCCCCTCAACAAAGGTGCGTGGACTTGTCACTGGTCCAAATACGACATCGAACCCACGTTCACTCGCCGGCAAGACCCTCCCCCCTTCAGCGTTCAGTGGAAGACGCACAACTTCACCCCCAAACATCCCACGAATGACCACATTTCCTTTAGGAACAACGTGCGTGCGTCCGCTATTCTTCAAAACAACGTGCACCGCCCCCCTCACTCCATCCTCGTTCGCAGAAGAGAGCAACCTCCAATCAGTGAGATGAAGCTCTGTCTCCGAACCCTTCCCTATCGTAAGTAAAACTAATGCGCCCACTCTCGAGCGTAACCCAATCGATGGTCGCCCTTCTTCCACGGGTGGTTGAGCAGAAAAAAAGAGCGCTTCGTACATTCCTCCCTGCGGCGCGTCGGTCGGTACACGAATCTGAACCGTAAGATTCTCTTTTTCGCCTGGCTGCAGTACGTGGTCGTTTGCCCCAACAAAGGTCCAACTCGGGAGCCCTTCTACATCGCTTGGCGGAAGAAACTGTTGCTGCCCCATCGTTCCAAGCGGAAGAAACTTCTGAATAGACGGGTAGACGCGTAACGGTCGCGTCTCATCATTAGTAATCAAAATCGAAATCGTCTTTGTTTCACCTGGATTCACCTGCTCTTCAATAATGGAAGGAGCGAGTGAGAGCGCCTGCACCGCTGAATCCGCCGCAACAAACAAAAGCGCCGCCCCAGCTACTCCTAAAAAAACACGTTTCACGAGTCGATGCATACTAGAAATTAGAGGTCAGCGTGAAATAGACCATCTGCGAATAATCCCCCAAACCCGTCGCACCCGTAACACCTAGCTTGAATAACAATAGAAAACGGTCTGGGGACGAAGTTGCCGGCACCAAACTCGACACAATCGCTCGTTGCGTGGTCGTCACTCCTAAATCCTTTCCCGCAGAAACTGCATGCAATCCGATCGCCTCCGCCCCATATTCTTCTGCGTCGCTTGAGACCGTCTCATCCGTCACATCAGCGATCGTACCCGTCGCAGAAGCGAGCGGACCACTCGCTTGAATATAGACCGTATGTCCACTACTTGCCGATGAGTAAATCGAACCTCCCGCAAGCGCCGAAAGCTCAGAACCAGGGGTAATCGTTCCAAACGGAATCGAAGCTGAGTCCAATTTATACACGTAGTCATTATTTCCCGTGGAGGTGAAGTCCATGAGGGCCGCGTCTCCATCCCACTCATCAACCGTCAGAATATCTCCACTCATACCGGTTATTTTGCCGATAGCTGCAAGAGCCGCATATCCACGATCCTGGACTGCCACAATATAATCCCCCACAGCGAATCCTACCGTAGAAGAAACAACCACATAGCCCGGACTGCGAATATCAAACGTTTGATAGCGTGTCGATACAGACTGTCCGTACGCAATAAATGAAAGACTAAATGGATCCGAACCTCCCCGATACCCAGCCTCTAATGTGTAGCTCGTACTCGTTCCCGACCCTGATACAGGTTGACCAATCGTGTCATACAGTGAGTAGCTCGTACTCGTTCCCATTTCATTTCCACCAGTATTCACGCTATCCCAAGGAATACTGTAGTGCGTACTCGTCATCGCCTGAGCTTCAAGCGATGCCCAGGTACTCCAGAGTCCAAGGAGGAGTATCGAGCAACTTAAGCAAAGAGCAAAAAAGAGCTTCATAGGCTCAGTATACCGCTTTTCAAGTATCACGTCGCCGGATTAGCCTCGATATATGGGTCTCTTCTCTTTTTTAAACCTTCCCTCTTCATTTATAGATTCCATTTGCTCCTCATTCATGAAAGTAGCTTAAATATCCGCTGTTTTATGTGTCGTAAAATACATAATTCTATTATGTATATAAGTTGTGTATAAATTGTATACGGTGTGTGAATCTGTTCAATTCTTGTGATAACGGGTCTTTATTGAATGAGTTGTCTGTGGATAATGAATTCAATTTATACGTTCTTGTAGCAGTTTGAGCCAAAAACCCACCTTAGGGTTAAGGGGGCACAGAATTCTGTCTGTTCATTTATAAAAATGTTTCACGTGAAACATTTTGCAAAAATCGTCGGTAAGCACCTATAACCCAGCTCAATCAGAGCAGAAATAATACACACCTGCTAGGCCCACTAAACGACCTTTGATAAAAAAGTCATTAGACCTTGTTATTCTGTGTACCATATATATTTAAGTATGCCCCGTCTACCAACGCGGTAGGCATCATAAAATTGTTTCACGTGAAACAATTTTCAGCCATTCCAGATATCGTACACATCGTTTGGTGGTAAACTCCGCGCTACGGAGGGGGTGGCACCCAGTTAGTCATCGTAATGATGCTATATACGAGGCATCTTGTTAGGACTTAAGAGGTCATGGCTTCTACACTGAGACCTTCTCTATGGTGCAGCTCCCACAAAATGTTTCACGTGAAACATTTTGGTATTTGCTTGGTGCCCCCAAGAGGATTCGAACCTCTGTATAGGGCTTAGGACGCCCTCGTTCTTCCCATTGAACTATGGGGACATGTGTCGTAAAATACTTCAGTTGTAAACCTTCTGACTACAAAAGGGTAGAAGAGTCGCCTCCGAGTGTCAAACGATTGGACCAGGAATAGCAAACTCCGTCATTTTATAGCCACACCTTTATACCTACACCGCATGTGTCGTACAATACACTTTTGTGCCAAAGTACGCTCGAGTTTTCCTGCGCTTCGTTGCGGCCGGCGCAAAAATAATCTCAAAGACCATTACGGTCTGAAAAACATCCTTCTTGGCATTTTTTTAACAGCCTTCCATCAGACATTTTGAAGAGATCTTCTAACCGACCCACGAGCAAATAAGAGCTGTGGTGAAAGAAGTATACCATATATTGACTGACGGACGGATTTTCGTTATCCTTGGCCACATCTTCCTATGCCAATCAAGCAAGCTGCCATCAAAGATCTCCGCAAGAACCACAAACGCGCGGCTCGTAACCTTCGTTTGAAGACCCACATGAAGCACTTGACCCGCTCACTCACCGACTTGGTGAAAGAAGGGAAGGTTGCTGAAGCAAAAACAACATTGAGCGCTCTCCAGCAAATCATTGCAAAAGCTGCCAAAAATCACGTGCTTGAAACGAACAACGCCAAGCACAAGATTGCGAACGCCTACAAACTTGTTGGAAAAAAATAATGAATGAAAGAGACCCTCGAATGATTCGAGGGTCTCTTTGTATTTTTTATATTTGAATGGGAGGTGCTAGAAAAGCGCTCCTAGTTCATCTTCACGCGCATAGCCCTGACGTTGAAGCATCAGGGCCTCAAGAAGACGGGCGAACTGCTCTTCCGAGTTTTGTGTGCGGAGACCTTTCAATTTGCGGGAAACGAAAGAGGGAATTCCGCTATCTTGACCGGCCTTTACGCGTTGATAGGTTCGCAATTGGGAAAGAAACGGGTAGAGAAGCGTGTCGGGTCCAAGACGCTCGACCGCTACGCGCCAGTCTGGGTCTTGCTTAAGGTATGCATCCGCCCAATCAAAGAGACCGCGCTCTTTCTCAGACCCAGAACCGACGGGCTGCGCAGACAGTTCAACGCCCGATGCAGCTTGCAAAACATACAATGAGGCTTGCCAAGTATCGCCTTCTGTCAACTCAACGATCCGCGCGACTTCAACATCTGTAAGCGCGCATTTGAGTCCATTCGCACGATCACGGATCCATGCTTCAAAGGCGCGTGCATCCAGCGTTCCAAAGTCATAACGAACCCATTTTGGAATATTAGAAATAACTT
This sequence comes from uncultured Gammaproteobacteria bacterium, assembly GCA_964598895.1. Taxonomy (GTDB): domain Bacteria; phylum Patescibacteriota; class Patescibacteriia; order 2-12-FULL-60-25; family 2-12-FULL-60-25; genus JAGOTP01. Next base: position 15,373 of record CAZRDS010000007.1, read on the forward strand.
TAAGCGTCGCATCTGGGGGGAGATCACATTCCACCGATACCACAATCACATTCTCTGGATCTACGGACAGTGCCTTTTCAAGAGCGCTCACGCGCCCCTTCGGACAATTCTTCAAGAGGTCTCGTACACGCAGGAAACGGCGCGGCGTAAATAAACTCACGGTATTGACGCGCTCGATCACCTCATCGATAAGCTCTGTGCCCTCCTGATGCAAGTGCTCGATGCTCGTTCCCTCTGGATCAAATTTTTGCCGGAAGGCCGTCTCAAGCTCACGTGCTTTTTCAAGCGCACGATAGATATCCGGTCCTATGCAAGCGATCAACATAGCTCTAAACAAGAGGTGTCATTTCATCCCAACGAAGACCTGCTTTCGCCTCAACCAGAATCGGCACACCGATATCTCGGATTAATTCCATCGTTTGTTTTACGGTCGCTGCGACACGTGAAACCTCTTCCAGTGGAACTTCCAAGACTAATTCGTCGTGCACCTGAAGAAGAAGCCGGCTCTTTGGTGAAAGGGTGGGGAGCATGGCATCGACTTCGATCATTGCGAGCTTCATAAGGTCAGCATCCGTACCTTGCACCGGCATATTGATGGCCATACGTTCGGCCTGTGCGCGTAGCTGAGGCAGGGGAGACTGAATATCTGGGAAGTGACGACGACGACCGAAGAGCGTCTCGGCATAGCCATTTTTACGTACAAAATCTTTGGTTGTTTCCATGAAATTTTTCACACCCTGGTAGATTGTGAAATAGGTTTCGATAAACTTTTTTGCGTCGGCATAAGCAATGCCTGCAACCTGAGATAATCCATGTGGACCCTGACCGAAAATAATTCCGAAGTTGATTGCTTTTGCAATGCGTCGCTGTTCTTTTGTGACATCTGTATGAGGAATTCCCCAGATCGCCGCTGCTGTTTCCGTATGAATATCATGGCCAAGTTCGAAGGCCTCTTTCATGCGCTTATCGTTCGCCAGCGCGGCGACCACACGCAATTCAATCTGAGAATAGTCGCAAGAGAGGAAGGTATAGCCAGGAGACGCCATAAACGCATGACGGATACGGCGGCCAATGTCTGTGCGAATAGGAATATTCTGTAGGTTAGGATCGATCGACGAGAGGCGACCCGTTGCCGCCACCGCCTGCTGATAGGTGGTATGAATGCGCCCTTCGGGGTCCGTCATGGTCGGGAGCGGTTCAACGTAGGTCGAAAGCAGCTTGCTCACCTCACGATATGATTCAACTTGTTCGATCAGCGGATGTTGGCCACGGAGCTTATCAAGCTCCGCCGCAGCTGTAGAATAGCCTGTTTTTCCCTTCTTAATGCCCTTGGTCGGTAGCTTCAAGTGTGTAAACAAAACATCTGCGAGCTGACTTGGGGAAGCAGGATTAAAGACCGTTCCGGCCGTGTCTTGCATCTCTTTTTCTAAGCGACGTTTTTCGTTTCCGAGCTCAAGCGACAACTCCCCCAAATATGGGCGGTCGATGAGAATACCGCGGCACTCCATGCGGAAGAGCACCGGAATAAGGGGGAGCTCAAATTCATGCAGGACACCCTCTAACCCAGCGGCGGCCAATTCCGTTTTCTGCCGAGCATTCAAGGCACGAATGAGGCTCGCCATGGCGCTTGGCGATGGACGCTCACTCAAGACATTCAACTCATAGCGCGCCGCTAAATCGTTCAAGGTAAACACACGGTCACCCGCACTCAACAAATACCCCGCGAGTAAAACATCCGCATCAAATGCGCGCGGTGTGCCCAGTCCCAGTTTTTTCAACCCATGGAGGGCCGCCTTTGCATCGTGTGCGACAAAACGGACATCGCTTTGCCAGAGTGACTGGAGGACCGTTTGCACAGCGAGAGATTTCAATTCCGTTTGACGCAACACGAGACAGCGTTGGTCATCTGCGAGCGCGATTCCATATGCCTCGTTTCCGAAAAGCGAATCGGGCGCTTCTTCGAGAACAAGCAAAACTACCTCCGTCGCGGCCGCAAGAGCGGTTAATTTCTTTACTGCATCTGCCGTATCTTTTGCAATCTCTTCGACTAAAATCGAGGAAGTAAACCCCACGCTCGATCGTTTAGATTTTCCTTTCGTTCCTTGAGACTCGGGGAGAGATGAGCCGCCTTCTTTTTCCGTCGCCTTCATTTTTGCCCCACTCGCTGTTCCAAACGAGCGCTTCAACAGACTATTGAATCCCATTTCTTGTAGAAACGCACGCCAAGCATCAGCATCCAAAGAATGCTCAGCGAGCGGACTGAGCGCCCACGAAAAAGGGACGTCTTGGCGAATTGTCACCAAGGTACGCAAGCTCGGCAGTTCTTGTTCTGCAGCCAACAACTTTTGTCGGACACCTGCTTTTAAAGAAGTGCTTGGATCATGCGCTGCCTTTACCATCCCTTCTATCGATTCATATGTCTGCAATAGCTCCGTCGCTCCTTTCTCACCAATTCCTTTCACGCCAGGGATATTATCTGACGGATCCCCACGCAAGATCTTATATTCCAAAAATTGTTCTGGAGTAAGACCATACACTTCCTGTAGCATCTTTTCGTCATACAAAATGGTTTCACTCACCCCTTTCTTAAACGTGAGAACTGAAATATTTTTTCTAACCAACTGAAGCGCATCTCGATCACCCGTCACAATCGTCACGTCCCAGCCATCTTTCGCGGCACTCACTGCGATCGTTCCAAGCAAATCATCCGCCTCATATCCATCTTTGGAAAATGACTCGATGCCGAGGAGCGTGAGGGCGCGTTGGATAAGAGGAATCTGCGCATACAATTCATCTGGCTGTTTTACCCGCTGAGCTTTGTATTCAGTATAGGCATCGTGTCGAAAGGTCGGCGCCTTTGTATCCCAACACGCAACGAAGGCATCTGGTTTTTGCTCTTCAAGTAGCTTGAGCAAAATACTAATCGTTCCATAGACCGCATTCACGATCTGGCCCGATGGCGCGGTCAAGGGCGGCAGAGCATGCCATGCACGGTGAAGCAGGGCATTTGCATCCAAAATGAAGAGACGTTGAGACATGGAAAAAGAGTAGCACGGTGACCCTCGAGGGAATAGCGTTTGGGGAACAAAAAAGAGCTCTCACTCGAGAGCTCTTTTTATGGAGGCGTGGGCGGGAATCGAACCCGCGAATAGAGGTTTTGCAGACCTCCGCCTTACCACTTGGCCACCACGCCTTGCTCGGCTTAATGAACTGCATTCCACTCAGTCCTTCTGGACCTCGTTGCATTCCGTTCACCGCCTCCGCTTACTCGCTATGCTCGTAGTCTGACGACACACCATACCCGAGACGTAACAATGCGCTCGGATAGTAGCAAAGGACGTCGGGTTGGGGAAGCCGGGGGACACAGAACCCTCCATTTCTGGAGGGTTCGTGGGTCCCTTGTGGGGACGGTCTTTATTTCAGGCTACGCTTGAGCGCATTTTCTTGGGCGATCCGCTTCCATTGAGTGTCGCTGTTATTACCCCATTCGATAACCTCAATTTTGACGTTCCGTTTGATTCCAAGCTGGCGGGCATCGCTCTTGTTGGTCATCCAGACATCCGCACGCAAGTTATAGCGTGGGTTCATACGATCGTGGACTTCGAAGACACGGTCTCCGAAAATCTCAGGAAAACGAACTTTTGTATTGAAGGGAAGAAAGTTGGCTGCAATAATTCCATCACGGACCTGGGAACCGTCTGCCGTCGTGAAGGGGCTCGCGTCCGTTTGGCCTGGCTCGGAGTTGTAGGCTGTCATGCTGATCGTGAACGATTTCAGGGCTTGAGGGCGGTCTAATGGGACCACTTCGAGCACCGCTGGCTCACCAATCTCTGAACGCATGTCAGGCTCGTCCGAAAGCTCCGTTACTTCTGTACTCGCGACCACACTCGTATTCGCAACCACACGATCCGTTGGAACAACCTGAGCTTGAATGGAACGGATTGGCGAAAGAGCAAGTGAAAGCGCGAAAATGGCTGATAAAACGACCTGATGAAGGGGACGTTTACTACCATCAGAGACAGAAGTGGATGTCATAGGCTAGATACAACAAAAGCCCTGTTCGGGCTCTTGGAGGACAACAACGTATCACATTTGCAGCTTTTTGTCAACGGAAGTACACTGTTTTTACGCTTAACATAGCCAAATAATTCTTATGTCCCTTTTGCGATTTTCCTCATTTCAGCGCCAATCTTCAAAACAGGCGCCGGAAGCTACCTCCAAGAACCGAAAGGGGCATTTTTTCCAGCTCTTCAAAAAAGCACTGCTTGTTTGCGTAGGAGTGGGGGCGGTCGTCGTCTTCTGTTTCACTATTTTCCTTGTGTGGGTCAGTCGTGACCTTCCAAATCCAGACACCTTGTCTACGCGCGAGGTCCCACAGTCTACAAAAATCTACGATCGAACGGGCACCGTCCTTCTACGCGAGCTCCACGGGGACGAAAAACGGACGCTCGTGAAAATCGATCAGATTCCACTCAACATGCAGCACGCCACGATCTCGATCGAAGATCGAACCTTTTACCAACACCATGGAATCTACTGGAAAGGTCTCATTCGTGCCTTTGGGATGAGTATCCTCACCCGTACATCGGTCAAAGGAACCTCAACGCTCACGCAACAACTCGTCAAAAATGCGATTCTCACAAATGAACGCTCTATCATGCGTAAGGCTAAGGAATTCGTACTCTCCCTCCAAATTGAACGAACCTTTTCAAAACAACAAATTCTTCAGTTATACCTAAATGAGATTCCCTACGGTTCAACCATCTACGGAATTGAATCAGCCTCCCAAGGTTACTTTGGAAAATCTGCGAAAGACCTGACACTCGATGAATCGGCGTTGCTCGCAGCTATTCCACAAGCACCTGACTTGTATTCGCCTTATGGCACAGGAAGCCGTGGCGATAATCGCGCGCGACTCGTCGTCCGTCAGCATTATATTTTGGATGTCATGGCGGAAGAAGGTTACATCACAAAAGATGAGGCGGAAGCAGCCAAAAAAATTCCAACCTTGGATAAGATTAAGCCAAAAACGGTGAGTGACTTTAAGGCGCCCCACTTTGTGACTGATGTTCGTGCAGAGCTGGTTGAGGCATACGGCATCAAGCGAACAGAAGAAGGGGGATTAAAAGTCATCACGACTCTTGATTGGGATAAGCAACAGGTCGCTGAGAAAGAAATTGTGAAGGGTGTCGAGGCACGAGGCAAGGCATATAAATTTACGAATGCCGCCCTTATTTCACTTGATCCAAAAACCGGCCAGGTACTGGCCATGGTTGGGTCAAAAGACTTTAATGACGATTCCATCAAAGGCCAGGTCAACGTCACACGCAGCGCGCGTCAGCCAGGATCGAGTTTTAAACCCATCGTCTATAGCTTGGCATTTGCACGTGGATATTTGCCACAGACGGTCCTGTGGGACGTAGACACAACCTTCCGCACCGATAGCGGAAACTACACGCCCCACGACTATGACCTGAAACAGCGCGGGCCACTCAGTATGCGGATGGCGCTACAAAATTCCCTCAATACGCCGGCCGTAAAAACCATGTACCTCGTAGGCTTGGGTCGCGTGCTCGATTACGCCGAACGATTGGGTTACACAACGCTCGGTGATCGTAGCCGATTTAGTTTGTCACTTGCCCTCGGGAGTGGAGAGGTAAAACCGATCGAACACGCCGCCACCTTTGCTGCTTTCGCGAATGATGGAATCAAAATGCCAACCGTTTCCATCTTACGAGTGGAAGATCACGATGGCACTGTGTTGCAAGAATGGAAGCCGAGCGAAGGAACACGCGTCCTCGATAGCCAAGCGGCCCGTTTGCTCGCGGACGTCATGACAGATAATCAAGCTCGCGCATTAGTGTTCAGCCCGGCTGCACGGAACTATCTCACGCTTTCAGATCGTCCCGTCGCCGCGAAGACCGGAACAACCAACAACTTCAACGATGCCTGGACCGTAGGATTCACGCCAAACCTTGCGACCGTTGTCTGGGTGGGAAATAGCGATGGGAAGGAAATGAGTCGGGGAGCTGACGGCTCTGTTGTCGCGGCTCCCATTTGGGGCGGCTACATGAAAGCTGTTACAAAATCGATGCCGATCGAGCGCTTCAAAGCACCCGAACCACCATCGACCGACAAACCCGCACTCCTGGGCACCGCAATTATGCAAAAAGTGCGCGTCGTCAAAACAACGGGCAACCTCGCGAGCGACCTCACTCCACCCGAGCTCACAGAAGATCGCATCTACTACAGCCCCCACGAAATCTTGTCCTATCTCGACAAAGACGATCCAACAGGGCCCGCCCCAAGCAATCCTGCCGCTGATCCTCAGTTTGAAAACTGGGAACGCGCGGTGCAGTTGTGGGTCAGTAAAACAACGAGCACACAGTTTGGGCCACCTCCAACCGAAGTTGATGTACTGCATACCCCGGAGATGCAACCCGTGGTCACCATTCTTTCCCCAACAGGAGAGGAGTCCATCAGCTCGCGCATCCTCCCCGTGCAAGTCTCTGCCAGCACCCCTCGTACTATTCAGCTCTATGAGGTGCTTTTGAATGGACAAACGATCGGAACAGCAAATAATGCGAGCTTCAGCGTGATCCTTCCTCAAGACCTGGTCGCCGGGCGTCACACCCTCACCATTGTCGCCGTCGATGATATCGGCAACCGAGGCGAAACCAGCGTCGCGATCAATTATCTGACAGCCGCTCCCGCTACACTTCCACCTCCAACCGACACCGGGATCTCAAACGTCGGCGCCCTTATGAACACAAGTGGAACGGGGTTCTAACGAGAAAAAACCAAGAAAGACCCCACCCAACGTCCCAGGAGATTGACTTTTCCTGGGATTTTTGGTTTAATGGACGGTCCCAACGGCGCGTTTTTCGCTCAACCGTGGGGCTTCGTACCTCTTTCTTCGCTCCGCACAATTCACTTACGATTCGTTTCTCGCGTCACCCAACGCGGCACTTCGGCCGCTCACCATTCCTCACAGCGTGGGGCACAACCCCGGGAGAATTCATCGATGATGAGACTGAGACTCCTGTTTCTCACCGCAGCCGCCCTCGTGGCGAGCTGCGCGCCGGTGGAGGCCATCGACGGCATCCACACGGAATGCGTTCCGGGCTCAGTGCCCGGAAGCTGGACGGCCAGCACCAACACCGACATCACGTCGTGCGCCCCGGTGACGCAGCGCGTGATCTGCCAGGATGACCGGCCCACACGTGTGGGCCGGGTCCTGGGCATCTGCTGTAGCAGCTCGCTCACGAACGACCAGGCTCGCGCCTGCGTTGCTCGTGCGCGCGCCGCCCTCCCCGTGTCGGACGCAGGGCGCGTCGGGGACTGACCCCGAGAACGAATCACCGCGGAGCGCCAACGGGCCCGGAAAGGACGACATCACTGTCGCACCTCCCGGGCCCGCGCTTCTTTTTTTAAGACTAATTCCGCTTCTTATCTTTTTCGTACCTTCTTCATCCTGCGCTCACCCTTTCATAAAACCACGAGCGCAGTGTGTTTGTTTTGCGAGACTTTGCCCAAGCGACCGGCGCAGGGCACAAGTGTAGCGCTAGCAAGCGCGAAACGGTCTCGCAAAACAAACACGCTGAGCAACCTATTGTCGGATCGGCATCACAATGTACTGAAAGCCCTCTCGACCCTCTGGACGGACCACTACGGCATTCATGGCATCGATCACACTCAATGTGACCTGATCGGTGTCCATCGCCGCTAGTCCGTCGTTTACGTACTTAAAATTGAGCGTTACTTTGTTCGACTCACCTTCAACCACCGCTTGGAGGGTGGCGCGATGTGCACCCGTTCCAGTATCAGATGAAGAAACTGTAAGCGCTCCATCCGTGGTCATTTCAAATTTCACATCATAGATTCCCTGACGTGAAAACAGAGAAGATGCGCGAATCGCGCGCATAAGCTCGGTCCGCTTCACACGACAGTGTGTACGAAACTGCGTTGGAATGATGCGTTTGTAGTCCGGGAACGATCCTTCAATGAGGCGTGAAACTAACTCAACCGATCCAAAAGAAACCGCGAGTTGGTTTTCTGCCATCGCCCAATCGATTTTTTCTGGCATCGCTACATCATCCTTATAGCTCGCGAGGATGCGGGCAATTTCCTGCACGGCTCGGGAGGGCACAATGCATTTTGCTTCCGCTGTATTTCCGCCCGTCACCAAGGTGAGTTTTCGTTCAGAGAGCCGATAGGAATCCGTTGCTGCAAGCATCAGCGTTCCCGGTCCACCAATGGTATGAAAGTAACAAGCGACACCGGCAAGCTCCGGACGCGAATCTGAAGCGGACACAGAGAAGGCGACTTGTTGGAGCGCTTGGCGAAGTGGCTCCGCCTCCAATTGGTACACGCCACCCTTTGCGAGCTTCGGGATGAGCGGAAATTCTGTAGCTGCCATACCTTTGATATTTGTAACCTTGCCATCTGCTTTAATCTCAAGCCCATCCGCTGTGAGACTAAGTTCAACTTTTCCTTCTCCTAAAAGAGAAACGTATTCTTGAAAGAGTTTTGCAGGAACCGTGTATTCCCCTGGTTCATCTACGCGCCCTCTGACAATAACGGAGATCGCCATCTCGAGATTGGTTGTGGAAATCCGAAGTTGGCCGCCTTCGGCTTGAATCAAGACGTTCGCAAGAATCGGAAGGTTCGCGTTCTTCCCCGCGATGTGTCCGACGAGCGAGAGTCCTTGGAGGAGATTCTCTTGGGTGCAGGTGCAAACCATATATCGGTTATCTTAGGGTTATATAGTATATAAGACAATGATAGTAACAATAGGGTCTGTGGACTGTGTGGGAAAGTCAGATAAAGGCTTAACCTTGCGGAAAAGTTGAACTGACTTATCCCTGGTTCTTGGGATTAAGCCTGGGGAGCCGCTGCAGGTTGGTGGGGATGGAGCTAGGGGAGAGAACTTATCCTTCAGATACACCCAGCGAGTCCACTGGGTTATACGGATAGCTGTGAACATGAGTATAGATTGGGGAGGGTCCTGTGCGAAAAAGGGGATAGAAGATATCCACGGACTGGGGATGAAAGGGATGAGACGGGGGATAAGTCAAAAAAACGCCCAAGACCTGTACTTTTCTCGTTTATCATGCTATAAAGGACGGTCCGAACAGGACTGCGGAGCCAATAAGGTGGCTACGTATAGCAACGGAGTGTGGTGATGGCGAATTCAAAGAAGGCGGCTTCACTAAAGAAGCCTCGGAACCGTAAGGCGCGGCTTTGCGCTGCGCTTGTTCTCGAGAACACGGCGTTCCTTAGGGATGGGGTCGGAGAGCACTACGAGCTCATCGCGATCCCCCTCGACGCGGTTCTGACCGCTGTTGAGGACTACAACGACCGCAAGGCGTACGGCGCGGACATGACGCCGCTCAAGCGGGCGGTCGCCTGTGTCGTTTTCGCCAAATCGCCTACCAAGGAATCGCCCAAGGGCGAGATCCTGGAGGCGCTCCGGTATGACTTCATGTCACCGGACTTCGACGAGGAGCACCCGCTGCAGAAGCGGTTCGCGCTCATCTCGCATGTCGCGGGGAGGGCGTTCGAGACTGGGCTCCAGGTCGGGCTCGCGCAGGCGAAGCTCGCGCAGGCTGCCCGAAAGGAGGCGTCGACCAAGTTGTAGTCTCCTCATGCGCCGACGGTCAGAATCAACAACCCAAACGAAAGGAGGAGCTTTCTCATCTCGTCCGTCGGTAGCAACGCTTGCTCCGGCGGCGTTGTGTTTTTAAAAAAAAGAAAAAGAGAACGATGAGGTTCCCTTTTTCTTTTACCCGATGTTTCTAAGCGTTGCTGGTTGAGTAGAGCCGTTCACGGATGACGCCAAGGTCGCGCTTCAACTGCTCATCATTCTTCACAAGTCCACCGATTTTGCCACAGGCATGCATCGCGGTTGTGTGGTCGCGACCACCAATGTGATGCCCAATGGAAGGGTAGGAACACTTCGTTTCCTCACGAAGTAAGTACATCGCGATCTGGCGTGGCAGAGCGAAACGTTGTTCGCGGCTCTTGCCGAGAATGTCGTCGAGGCGAATATCGTAGTAGGCGGTAACAATCTCGATCAAACTACGTGGGGTGACGGTGCGCTTCGCGATCGTTGGACCAAAGCTTTGAAGCAACGTCTGAACCGATTCGAGGCTTGGAAGAAGATTTTTAAATTGATGGTAGGCAATGATCTTGTTCAGCGCGCCTTCGAGTTCACGAACATTGGATTGAATCGCGCCTGCGATGAGATGAAGCAGGTCGGTGCTAAGGGCGTATTGCTTTTCGCGCGACTTGGCCTGAAGAATTGCCACACGTGTTTCAAAGTCAGGCTTTGAAATATCAGCCATCATGCCCCACTCGAAGCGCGACTGAAGACGGCTCTCAAGGGTCTGAATGTCTTTTGGTGGGCGGTCCGATGCGATGATGATCTGTTTGTTATTCTGGTGCAATGTATTGAATGTGTGAAAAAACTCTTCTTGAGTTTGTTCTTTGCCGGTCAAAAACTGAATATCGTCGATGAGGAGGACGTCGGCGGTACGGTACTGATCTTTGAATTCCCCCGCGCGTCCGCTACGAACGGCTTGAATGAATTCGTTGGTAAAGCGTTCACAGGTGACGTACACAACCTTAAGTTGGGGTTGAGTCGTTAAAAGATGGTGTCCAATGGCCTGTAAAAGGTGGGTTTTGCCCATGCCAGCGCCGCCATAGAGAAAAAGCGGATTGTAGACTTGTCCTGGCTTGGTCGCGACGGCCATAGAAGCCGCATGTGCCAGCTCATTATTCTTTCCAACAATGAATTGTTGGAATAGATAGCGTGGATTGAGACCAATATCGGCCTGATGTGTGTCTACTGGGGTATTTTGATCGCTACTGACCGCCTGTTGCTCAACCAGAGTTGGGATATATTCCGCCATGGCCTCCTGGGCAATGTGCTCGATCGGCAAAACAGTCGTGTTTTTGACCTCTACGCGGTAGATGACTTCACGAACGCCATGATTCGTCGCCGAACGCAGCGCTTTGACGATGGCTTCGTGATATTTTTTTTCAAACCAAGCTTTCGTGAAAGCGTTTGGAACGGCGATCACCGCTTTTCCGTTTTCGAGAGAGCTAATGAATGTGTCCTTGAACCAAGTGGTAAAATTCGCCTTTGAGAGCGTGAGCTCGAGTTCTCCGAGGGCGGATTGCCAAGTCGTTTGGTGGTCCATAGGCGTAGAGGAAGAAGGAGAAAAGAGAACAAAACGAAGAGTGAATGAACAGGATGATTTCAGCCGTGTTGATAACTGTCAAATCTGTGGATGAAGTGTGGATAA
>CAZRDS010000008.1:0-17342 GCA_964598895.1 uncultured Gammaproteobacteria bacterium
CTGGTGTGTCTGCCAATTTCACCATCCGCCCTCTTGCTTCAAAACAAGGCTTAGAATACGGCTTTTTTACAAGAAGAGCAATGCGGCCCACGCCTTGGCAGACCGTAGCAAATCGCCTACAGTTATTTTGATCGTCCTTTCCTTGCTATTTTCGCTTATTTCTGCTATATTTACCGGTTAATTCTTTTCTTTCCTATGCGTAAATTCCTTACCGCCATCCTCACCGCTCTCGTGGTCGCTGCCGTCGGCTTGCCGATGAGCGCTCACGCCGCCCGTGTAAATACCCTGATCAAGGGGTCTCACTCGACCATTTATTGGGCTGCAGACAATGGAAAGAAATATACCTTTCCAAACATCGCAACCTTCTATACCTGGTTCAGCTCCAGTGACTTCCGTTCGATCAAAAAGATCAGCGATAAAGAAGTGAAATCAATTCCAACTGGCGGCAACGTCACCTATCGTGGCGGCGCCAAGTTGGTGAAGTTCCCAGGGGAAACGTCCGTCTATGCGGTCTCACGCTACGGTGTTCTTCGCCCTATCTTGACCGGCGACATTGCCGCACAGATTTATGGTGGAAACTGGACAAGCTGGGTAGAAACCCTGCCTTGGTCTGTACGCGGTGATTATAGCGTTGGCTCAACCATCCGCGCGGCATCGGACTATTCTGCCAGCCAAGAGTACAACGGTGTCAGAACACCAAGCGATAACGTGGATTACACGTGGCGTCACCCCGTCATGAGTCCAGATTACGTATCGTTCAACCCAACCCTCCCAACTCCAGCATTCAATGGAACGGTTGCGCTTAGTCTCACAAATCGTTTGTACACGCCAGATCGTGCACAGTTTACGGCAACAGTTTCGGGTTCGAATCGCAACGCCAACGAAATCACGATCCAGATTAAAAACCAAACACGCAACGAGATTATCCAGACGTGTTACGCAAGCTACACCTGTAGTACAACGTGGTATGTCGATACGGTTGCCACACAAGAAATTGTTGCCATCGCAAAAGACGCCGCTGGCTACAGCCTCGGTTCGAATCGTGTGTCCGTTCAAGGTTTAGGGAACTCTTCCTACTCAAACTACGGCTACACCTACCCCTACAATACGAACTATCCCTACTATGGCTACACCACGCCTTATTACGGAACAGTTGGGACCGTCACGCTTAGCCTCTCAAACACGAGCGTCTACACCAACGAACAAGTAACGGCCTACACCGAGATCAAAAACTACAACGTAAGTGCTGAACGCTTGACGACGGACATCTATGTCGACGCCACGCGCATCGGAAGCTGCCAAGGAACAACGACCTGCTCACTGGCCTTCAACAATCCAAACGTCGGAACACGCTTGGTCTACGCGCGGGTCTCAGACAACGGCAGCAACGTCAGCGAGAGCCCTCGTCAGAACGTCTACGTCTCAGAAAAAACAGCTTCTTGGACCCAAGGAACCTTCTGGGCAGATCGTCGCCTTGATGCCGAATGGACGAGCGATCGCACCCTTCGCCTCACGGGCCGTATCACCAACTCAAATCGCGAGACACAGAACTTGCGTATGGCGATCATGGACCAGACAACCGGCCAAAGTGTAAAAAATTGTAACGCGACGGATTACTGCACGATCGACATTCGTACGGATTCAAACTGGGCCGACACAAGCCGCTACGCCCTGCGCGTATTCGACATGAACGGCCAGGAGCTTGGTTACGTTTACGCAAGGTCGCTTGGGAGCAATCCATACGCCTCTTCCGGAACATATAACGGCTATGATTCGAACTGGTACGCGCCCTACGGCACGCTGAGCGTCAACACGAACGTCAGTCGTACGAACACCTGGAGCTCAACCTTCTCCATCGTGGGAAGTGTGAGCGGATCCTGGAATCTCTCGAACACACGTCTTGAAATCTACGCCATCGACAGTGCCTGGAGCGGAGCACAGACGCGCCTTGTGAATACTTGCTACGGCGTTTCCACTTGTTCTACCCAAGACAGCCCCGTCATGACCTACGGAACCGTGAGCTACTACACCGTCTTCGTCGATGGGAATGGCAGCCGCACGAATTCTGTCACTCGTTCGTACTAAAAACAGCAGGCACAAAAACCATCCACATGGTTATCCACTCCCTTCATCCGCGCGATGGAGGGAGTGATTTTTTATATCAGACTTGCTTATTCTCTCTTTCAACAGACAAGAAGAGGGTAGGCGCGTATACTAGACTGCATATGTACAAACGCTTCGCCGTCGCGCTTTTCATGGTCCTCAGTTTGCTCGTTAGTCCGTTCATGGCCCCTTCTGCGAAGGCGACCGTGGTCAACACCTTGATCAAGATCGAGGCGAGCCCAACCGTCTACTGGTATGCCGCTGATGGGAAGCGCTATGTCTTTCCAAACGCTCGAACCTTCTACAGCTGGTTCACCGCCGATGATCTTGCGCGCGTGCTCGTGATCAGCCCTCAAGAACTCGGTTCGATTACGATCGGAGGCAACGTCACCTATCGCCCAGGCGCACGCTTGGTCAAAGTCACGACGGACCCCCGTGTCTACGCCGTTGGTCGCTATGGCACATTGCGCTGGATTACGAGTGAAGCCCTAGCTCAACAGCTCTACGGACAGAATTGGGCCCAGCAAGTAGACGATGTTCCAGATGAATACTTCACCAACTATCGCGTGGGAGACGCCATTTATACTTCAAGCCAATACAACGTCCAGTTTGAATTAGGACAAGCACGCAGCCCAAGTGAAAATATTTCGAACCAAGTCGTTGGTAACCCGTACACCCCTTCCAACCAAGACCTCAACGGACAATTGACGCTTAGCTTGAGCAATTCCAACCCATCCGTTGGCGATACCATCACGTTCACAGCCCGTCTCAACAACAGCACCAACAATCCATCAGACATTACGCTCTCCCTCTTTTCCATCACGGGAGAAACGCTTCGGACGTGTGTTGGAACCCTCTCCTGCAGTCATGACTGGTACATGAACGCTAACATGACCGGCTTCGGTCGCACCTACTACGCTCGCGCCACGCATCGCAACGGCCGAACGGTGGATTCTGGTGGGATCACCCTCCAGGTTCGTGGAACCCCAAGCTACAACAACGCAGGCGGCTTCCCAACGATCAGTTTAAGCAACAATCACCCAGCCTTGGGAGAAACTGTGACGCTGACCGCTGCAACGAACAACCTCGACCCACGCCTTGGGACATTGAATATCGTTGGACCAAACGGATCGATTATTCAGACCTGTCTCATCGGAAGCTCCAACTGTTCCTACAGCTTCGTGATGGATGCAACGATTGCAACCAACATGACGAACGGCAGCCAGGGCGTCTACACATACACCGCACGCTTCCTTCCAACGTCCGGCGTCGGCAGCAATTCGACCGCCGCTTACGTCTACGCTCCATCCATTTCGAATGTCACGATTCCCGCCACGGTGAACACGCTTAGCTTTGATCGCTCGAGCGTGCGCCCAGGTGAATCCTTCACCGTGACTTCCCGTTTGACTCCAGACAGCAGCGGTGCGCCTTACTACACCATCCGTATCTACGACCAGTGGAACGTCTTACAGCACACCTGTGAACGCGTTCGCACCTGCGTTCTTCAGCAAACATTGTCGCAAACAACCGATGCCAGCCGCACCTACTACGCGAGCGCCATCGCCGATAACGGCCAGTCGATTGGTTCTGGCAATGCCACGATTCAAGTAACCCAGTCCGCTCAATATACGAACGGCTCCCTTGGCTACAGCCAGCCAGGTCTCGCACTCTCTCCAACCCCAGGCTACATCACGGCAAGTCCGCTCACAGTCTACACGGGAACAACCCTGACCATCAGCTCTGACCTACAACAACCAGTCCCCTCGAATCTCACGGGGATCACGATCAAGCTCTACCAATTAGATGGAATTCTCTTGAAGACCTGCAGTGGTGTTTCGACCTGTTCTGTGAGCAAGGTCCTGACCAACGACGGAGTGAACGATGTAACGCTGCGATTTAAGGCCCGTGCAGAGGATGCCAACGGTTCTTACTATGAAACCGCTCCCGCCTCCGTGATTGTTCGTAACACCTCTCCGTCCTCGAACGGTCTTACGACCGGAACCCTGAGTGCCGGTATCGACCACTCTTCGATCGCTTCCAGTCAACCATTCACCCTGACTGCGAAGCTGACGAATGCCACCATCCCAACCCAGAACCTCAAAATTTCCTGGCACCAGTCGAGCAATGATGCGCTCATGAGTTACTGCGAAGGCACTAACCCCTGTGACATCACAACTTCCTACCCAGCTCCAGGCGGCCAACCACAAACGCTTTCCTTCTACGCTAAAGCGACTGACCGCACAGGAGCCTACAGCGGAAGTGTCCAAAGCTCGCCTGTCACAATCACGATCACTCCATAAATCCAACGAAAAACAAACGCTCCGACCAGTTGGTCGGAGCGTTTGTTTTTTGATCTTTTTACTTCGCGCGCTCCACGTACTCCCCCGTTTCTGTGTTCACGACGATTTCTTCTCCTTGGGTGATGAAGAGTGGCACGCGCACCTTCATTCCTCCCTCGATTGTCGCCTCCTTGGTGACGTTCCCACCAGCGGTATTACCTGCCACCGCCTCCATCGTTTCAATGATCTTGAAGTTCATCTTGCGAGGCAGCTCAAGCGAGACTGGGCGCTCATCGAAGAGCGAGATATGCACGTCCAACCCTTCACGCAGATACTTTCCCTGTTCACCTACATCTTCATCCGACATGGTCGCCTGTTCGTAGGTCGATTTGTCCATGAAGGTGTAGCCGGTGTTGTCGTGGAAGAGATACTGCATCGTACGGTGTTCAACTTCAACGGTCGTAATTGAATCCGACATTTTGTAGGTCACTTCGAGCATCTTGCCCGACTGGACATTCTTAATACGCGTACGCACGAAAGCAGCGCCCTTACCTGGGTTCACGTGCTGGAACTCGTTTACGACCCAAAGACCTTGTTCGTCCTGGATAACCACGCCCTTTTTGATGTCGGATGGAGAAGACATAGAGAATGCAAAGAATGACGAAACTTGGCCTAGTTTGGCCTAAATCAGGGTTTTCGTCAACGGACCTCAAACCGCTCACGAATCGGAATCGGCATGATATCGGAAATAGACTTGGCTCCTGTGAGCGCCATCACGAGGCGATCCACTCCAAAGGCAATCCCCGCCGCATCCCCCATCTGCGGCAAGCACTCGATGAAACGATCATCAATCGGCCAAATTTCTTTACCTAGAGAGGCGCGAAGAGCTTGTTCCTCCTCGAAACGTGCGCGTTGTTCAACCGGGTTTGAGAGCTCTGCAAACCCATTCGCTAATTCAAGATCGCCAAAGTACAGCTCCGTTCGGAGAGCATAACGTGGATCTGTTGGATTCTTTCGCGCAAGTGCTGCCATGGAAGCTGGGTAGTTGTACAAAAATGTCGGCAAAATCGTACGACCCTTCCCTTTCCCGCTCCAACCCAGATGCGGCTCGACTTCCACCAAAAAGATGCGGAAAAAGAGATCATCCCAGGTATCCGTTGCAGCGACCGGCATTCCCCGCTCCTTCACAAGCTTGGTGAGCGTCTCTTTATCGTCCAATACGGCATCAAGATCAATCTTCGCATATTCTTTCATCGCTTCTGCCACGGTCAACCGACGGAACGGACGATCAAGCCATGTTCGATCCTGAATGCCAGAGCCGTTTTTCTCTGTATGCTCTGCCCCCTCTCTATCAAACCAGTGCTTCGCTACCGTCTTCACCATCCCTTCCGTATCCCGAAAGAGTTCTTCCAGCCCTGCGTTTCTTCGATACCATTCGATCATCAAAAATTCGACATCGTGTGTCCCATCCCAAGGCTCACCATTGCGAAAACACGGACCAAGATCATAGATTTTCTCAAAACCTGCTGCGAGCATTTTTTTCATCGCGTACTCAGGCGAGGTGATGAGGGCTCCGCGATGTTTTGTGCCATTCTGCTCTTCGATCTCAGACCAGAGAGGCTCAAGGTAGGGTTCTTGACCCGGCAAACCAACGAGACGTGGCGTGTGAAATTCGATAAAACCTTGATCGTCGAAATAGCGACGAGTCTCTTTCACGATCTGTGCACGAGCCAATTGAAACATAACGTTAGATAGTTTTGTGAGCGATGTATATTCCTTCGCGTCGTTCGAAGCGGAAGCTGCCGCCTTTTTCTTGCAGTTTTTCCTTGAGGTAGTCTTTAAGCGATGCAACGCTATGTCGCTTCATGATTTGTTCAGATCCATTCCATGAAAGAACGTATTCTATAAGCAACGGAAGATGCTCCTCCCGGATAACTAACGCATCCGGATGATCAACCCAGCGGATGGAAGAAAAGTGCGGTGAGAACTCACGCTCCCCTTCTTTGCCAAAAATGCGGTACTCGGAAGCATTTCGAACGGAGCCAAAGTCCGCATCAAATTCTGCAAACACATCGTACATCTCTTTTAAGTGATCTGCGCCCGTCACGGAAGCAAACAGATACCCGTCAGCCTTCAAAATGCGTGATGCTTCTTTTAAGAATTGAGCGGGACGCTTCAGGTGATAAAGCACATGGTTTGCGACCACCGCCGTCATCGTAGCGCTCTGTTGCGGAAAGGGTTCGTCGCCATTCTGTAGTTGGAATGCAAATCCTGAATAGTCCCCACAGGTCGCACGAGCCCCTTCGATCATTCCTGGAGAACTATCCGTAACCATCACATCCCAATGACGATTTTTTACCGCCTCTTCATTTCTCCACCAAAGATCCCCTTTCCCTGCACCAAACTCGATGACTCGTGCCTCTAGCGGAAGCCGTTCACTCATCTGGGCATACGCCCAACAATACCAATCCTCCTTTTGCTCGCCACATTCTCTATTTAATCGAATGCGCGCAGACAGCTTATCGACCGTACCGTACTGTTTTTGGATCCAGGGAGTTTCTTTCATAAAGAAGGCTTCTACAGAATAGAAAAGAATGGCCCTTTTTAGAAGGCCATTCTTTTCAGGAGGCGGGTATTAGCGAACCAGGTATGGCAGAAGGGCCATGAAACGCGCGCGCTTGATAGCGAGGGCGAGTTTGCGCTGGTGCCAGCCACAGACGCCGGAGCGCTTGCGAGGCACGATCTTTCCGAAGGAGGAAAGGTAGCGGCGCAAGGTGTTGGTGTCTTTGTAGTTTACTTCGGAGGTGTTGATCTGGCAGAAGTGGCAGGTACGGGCCTTCGAAAGCTTGGAGGTTGTTGGTTTGTTCAACATAGGAGGGGTGCACGACGAGCTAGAACAACGGAAGCGCGTGCGGGGTGAAATGAGTAATGAAGTTCAAACAGCGACTAAAACGGAATGTCTTCGATGCGAATTTCTTGGTCGGACACGGCGTGATCAATGGGATCGTTCACCGCAGACTGCGTAAGCGTTGGACCCGAGGAAGCGCTTGCAGACGAACCAGAGCTCATAGAAGGGGCGGCGGAGCTTGGCATACGTGCTGCGCCACCTTCTGTCGCGCCTCCACGATCGAGCATGATCATGTTTTCGGCCACGATTTCGGTACGCGTGCGTTTCTGACCATCTTGCGCTTCCCACTCACGAGTCTGGATACGTCCTTCCAAGAAAATCTTCTTGCCCTTGGTCAAGTATTGCTGACAGATGTCCGCAAGCTTGCCCCAGGCCACAATATTGTGGAATTCAGTACGAACCTGCTTCGCTCCCTGTGTATCCGTCCACTGCGCGTTCGTGGCGATTCCAAAGGAAGCGACATTTTGTCCACCGGTCGTTGTACGGACTTCTGGATCACGAGTGACGTTTCCAATGAGCTGAGCGCGATTAAGGTCCATAGGAAAGGGGGTGAAGAACTAGGCTTTGTCTTCGGCAGCAGCGTCCGACTTCTTCTCAGCGCCTTCGACCGCGGTCTCGTCCTTGGATTTTTCATCCTTGGCTTCGTCTTTTCCGTCGGTCTTCTCTTTGTCTCCATCTTTCATTTCAGCCTTTTCACGACGGCGAGCGCGCTCTTCTTCGACGTTCACTTCGGTGAACTGCACGAGGTCGAACTTCTGCTCCTCAACTGTTTTCTCGGACAAGGTGATCATGTGGCGCAAGATGTCGTTTGAGATACGAAGACTTTCTTCGATCTTCGCAACAGCCGTTGGCTCAGCGGTGAAGACCGCTGCAACGTAGTACCCGTAGCGCTGGTTTTTTATTTGGTAGGCCAAGTGGAGCTTGCCGAGGCGCTTTGTAAGCTCAACGGAGGCACCGTACTTGGTAATAAGCGTCGAAATTTTGGTCTCAACATCACCGACTTCGGTTTCAACAACCGTTGCTGGGATGATGTAAAGCAACTCGTAGCGAGCAGCCATACGATAAGTGTGACACGTCCCTTATTCAGGGATTTAGCCCACAATGGAGCTAAAATTGGCCGGTCACGATCAAGAATGAAGTGCCGGAAGCCTATAAAATTCGGGGTGTTTTGTCAACGTTTTTGCTTATGCTGCGGCGCGCGAATAGGCTTCGAGTGGAGCGGAACCTAATGCCCGACCATGCGGGTAAGCCTGTTGACGCAGGCTCTCTACTGGAGGCTGGAGCCTATCCATTTTCTCAATAATCGCTTCGGTTCTTGGAATACGTCCCTCTTCAACCCAGGTTGCAAGCTCTTTCAGCTGAGCATGCATCAAGTGATATTCCATTCGTACTTCAACCGTAGCACTGATCGGAGACGTTATTTCAAGCAGATATAAGGGCGCAAGCCGCGTAAGGAGACCTGCCAACTCAGCTCGTTTAGCGGCGGCTTGTTCGTGATTCCCTACTTCGCTGACGAGCTGCGCTTCTTCTGCAACTCGATCAACCTCACGCATTTCTCGCACGCGGACCTGGTCGAGTTGCGATTCAATACGTTCGCAGAGGTAGCGGGTCAGCAAAAGCGCTCGACGGTCTTCATACGCGAGCCCCTCCTGTTCTTTTGAGAGCTTGAGTCCCTGTAGGGTCTGAACGACCATTTCATGCAAGGTGGTTGCATCTTCAAAGGCAACTTGGCCGTGCTTCGCTGCAATGTTCTCATAGATAGCTGCCATCTCATGTTGTTTTTCAACAAACGGCGAAGAAGTCACTTCTTTTTTTGCTGTTTTATTTCTACGAGATCCTGCTTCTTCCACAGGAAGGTGAAATTGTTTACAGATCGCTTCGTACGATTTTCGTTCCGCCTCAAGCTGACGCCTCAGAGTATTGTACTCTGTCGCAAGCATCTGGAACGTCGGTTTACCCGCTTGTAGCTGCTCCCCTCGTAGAGGACGATCTGCCTGTTCAATGCGCGCATCGTAAGCGTCGTAAGCAACACCAACAAGCGCTAAACGCGCTCGCAACATCAGCAATAATTCCTGCGCGCGACACATGCGCTCGTCATAACGTTTCACTTTGAGACGGTCTTGCCGTTTCTGCCAAGCCTCTTGGGGATTTTCTTCCTCCTGAGCGATACGAGCTCGAATACTCGCCGCCTCACGCATACCGTCTGGCATTGGTACGGCCAATCTTTCTCCAGAGCGTTCCTCTAAAGGCTCATCTTCCAAATTTGGAATGGTCTCTACTCTAAACGACTCCCATGAATCCTCAGATGGTGATCTCGTTTCAACCGGCGGTAAAGGGGCGAGGCGACTCGTAGCCATAAAAAGAAGATTGCTAGAAGTATAGCGCATTCCGCTCAAACCTACACGAGCGTTTTGCGCCGTTCCCGTTCTCAGCTATGATCAAGATCTATGTCGACCTTCCTCGCCTTTGGGACCAACCACGCCCTATCGCTCGCCGAAGCGAAAGCCATCTTCCCAGAAGAGGGATTTAAGCTTTTCGGATCGGCGGCGATCAGCACAGGAGACCTCGATCCAAAAGCCTGCGTTGAACGCTTGGGTGGGATCGTGAAAGCGGGAAGGATCTTGCTTGAGCTTTCGCCAGAACAGGACCTCGTCGAGGGAATCATTGAGATTATTCGGACCCATCCACGGGCTCGTAAAATCGTGTTTTCCCTCACGGTCTTTGGAACGCATGCCAAAATCAGCCAAAAGCTCCCACTTGAGCTCAAGCGCAAACTCCAGGAGGATGGCACACCCGCGCGCTGGTTTGCAGACTCTGCCGGCCAAGTCACACCGGCGGCCGTGAAAAAAGCTGGGCTGATCGATGAAGGGTATGACATTTGTATTTTTGCGAATGAGAAAACCTTGTCCATCGGCTTCACCGAAACGGTACAAGACCCAGACGCCTGGACGTTGCGCGACATGGGCCGACCCTTCCGTGACGCAGAGAATGGCATGCTCCCCCCAAAACTCGCGCGCATCCTCGTGAACTTGGCGGGACCAGATACCAAGCGCCATTTACTGGATCCGTTTTGCGGCAGTGGCACGATCCCGATGGAAGCGGCTCTCCTTGGATACAAACAAATATCCGGTTCCGATATCAACCCAGAACAGGTTAAAGACACGCAAGGGAATATGCGCTGGATAGCGGACCGAGGCTTAATCCCACAAGAGGCTCTCGCCGATATGCGCTTTGTGGTGTCGGCCGCCGCGTTTGCCAATACCCGCGTCTCTGCTCCGGTGGATGTGATCGTCACCGAAGGCTATCTCGGTACACCGCTCAGGGGGAACGAATCGTCGTCATGGCTCGAAGAAGAAGCAACCGAAATCGAAAAAATTTGGAAAGAAGCGCTCCCAACCTTTGCCCGCATGCAGCCTGCGGGAGGCGTGCTCGTAGGCGTCTGGCCCATTCTGACCTCGCGCGAAGGAGAAATCCTCATCGACGTCGAAGAAGAAGCAAAGGCTGCCGGATACACGCTCACCGGACCGAAAGATTTAGTCTACGCACGACCAGAGCAATTCGTACAACGCAGAATCATTGTTTTGCACAAGACGTAGATGCCAAGGGCGGACAAAACCATTATGCTTACGTCATATGTACTCTCCTTCTATGTCTGAAAGTCCAAGAAAATCCACTCCGCCAAGCGTAGAAGCACCTGATCAAGCGATTGGTTACGGAGAAGAACCTAATACAGTAGGCCCACATAGCGTAGGGGTACCAAACCAGCAGGTGGAAGCTGTCGCAGACCAGTCCATCGGACTGAAAGAAAACCAGGACGCTGCTTTTGCCAAAGTTGCAAAAGATGCAATCGCCGCGAGAGAAAGAAGGGGCGACACGAGCGCTCTCGATGAACTCAAGGTCGAAGAAATCGAAGAGATGCTGAACGGGTTTAAAGAACAACCTGAAACCGCTTCGGAAGACAGAGCGAGTTAAACAAAAAGAGCCCTTCTCAAGAGGGCTCTTTTTGTTTCTGTTTCAATTGTTTACGGGTAAATCTGCTTCCCGTCTTCATCGTAGACAAAAATAGCTTGCACGGGGCAGGACTGAGCCGCGAGCAGGATCGTTTCAGCATCGGCGCCATTTTGATCAACGATATAGGCTTTATTCTCTTCATCAAGTTGGAACACCCCTGGCGCGACCGTGACGCATGGCGCTGCACCGATACAGATGTCACGATCGACTTCGACTTTTGAGATCTTGAGGACCTTCTTCGCAGGCGCTGGGGCACTCGCCGGTAAGGCGGATTGAGCGGGCGCCGCTCCCAAAGACGCGTGGTCTGGTGCGGCTGGAAGCGCTGCTTCTGGCACTGGCTGTGTGTGGTTGGAATCCATAGAGCTTAGGCGGTAGTAAAGGTCACGGTTTGGATGTTTGGGGCTTTTTCACGCACCAGCCCTTCAATCCCCTCTTTGTAAGAGTCCACACAAGCGCAGTCCCCGCAGAAGCCATGAAGCTCGATTGCACAGGCTGCATCCGTCGCGGACAAGACATGCACCGAACGGCCCGCCGCTGCGAGCATCGGAGCGAGGTCCTTCAACGAATCTTCGATCGTCGCTTGAACGTTATTTGGCTCCATAATATTTTTCCATATAGAAACGAAGAAGTTGCTCAGCTTCCGGGATACACGATGGATCTCCGGTACCGATCTTCGTTTTCGCCTGCAGCTTATCAAAGGTATCTGCGCCTTCCAAGACCGCTTCTTCAATATCTTTATCGGTGATCTTAAGCACCTTATCGATGATGCGACCTTCTTCCACCTGAATCCGGCTATGCTGACCAGATTTGCGGAAATAGTCGTTAATCGCGCTGCGCAAGGCTTTATCTCCTAAAACGGAACAATGAATTTTACGAGCCGGAAGACCACCCAAGCGCAACATGATGTCTTGCGGACGCAGAGCTAACGCTTCTTCGATCGTGACTCCCCCATTCTCCGTAACCATCACAGACAACATCGATGTTGACGCAATCGCCGAGCCACAGCCAAAGGTTTTCCATTTGAAATCTGTGATCCGTTCAACGCCTTGTGCATCTTTGCTGACGCGCAACCAAATCTTCATGGAGTCACCACAGGCGGGTGATCCAACCAGACCAAGATAGGCATCCGCGTACGGCGTCTCATCTTCCAAAAAATTCTGAGGATGAAAAAAGTGGCTCTTCACTTCGTCCGTGTAGAACCATCCTTTGTCTTTTGTGGTCGCAACTACATCACCCTTGCGAGCGTCATCCGTCGCAGCAGCGACGGGGTTTGGATTTGTCTGGGTGTCGGAGTTCATAGTAGTAGTAAGTGAAACGGGTGTTCGGAAGGGGCATATCCCCTCTCGCCCTGCGCAACTCGCAAGCAGATCAATCTAGGTATTAATGGTTTTGCTCAAACAGGTGCTCGGTCGTTCGGGAACATGCCCCTTCCGAACCCACATACTTAACCGAAATATTTCATATCAAGATTCACGGGACTCATCTTGCGCAAGCGTTCGACAACCCCTGGCATAACCTCGATCACATGATCGATATCGGCTTCCGTGGTGGAATGGCCAAGCGTGAAGCGAATGGAACCGTGTGCCGCTTCGTAAGAGAGTCCCGTCGCAAGAATCACGTGCGATGGATCGAGCGAGGTCGAAGCACATGCGGAACCCGTTGATGCCATAATTCCTTCGGCGTCGAGGTAGAGAATTGCTGCTTCCCCTTCGATATCGAGGAAAGACACGTTCGCGCTATTTGGCAGACGTTCGGTTGGATGGCCATTCAGGCGGGCTTTTGGAATGCGCATCAAGCCTTCAACTAAACGGTCACGCAAAACTGTGAGTCGCGCGGATTCAGCCTCCCGCTCCGCCTGTGCAAGCTCGAAGGCTTTCGCAAGACCTACTATTGCAGGAACGTTTTCCGTGCCTGAACGAATGTTTCGTTCCTGGCCGCCACCACGCATGAGCGGCTCCACTTTTACCCCGCGCTTTACATAAAGAATACCAATACCTTTTGGCCCGTACATTTTTGATCCGTTCAAGGTGAGAAGATCTGTATGAAGAAGCTCCACATTCAGATCAAGATATTCCGGCGCCTGACAGGCATCTGAATGAAAGTAAGGATAGGCCGTTGCATGCGTCTTGCGCCACACAAGGAGCGCACGGCCAATATCCGCAATCGGTTGAATCGTACCGATCTCATTGTTCGCGAACATGATACTTACAAGCACCGTACGTTCGTTCAATGCGGCTTCAATATCCTTCACAGACACCTGACCTTCACGATTCACCGGAACGATCGTGAGTTCGATGTCGCCCACTTTCTGCGCGTGAAGCAGTGGCTCCAATACTGCATGATGCTCGATCGCGCTCGTGATGACGTGCGGCTTCACGTCTGGTCCAAGTTTTGTGAAGAGAGCTTTTTTTGCGGCGCGTGGCACCCCGACAACCGCCAAGTTATCCGATTCGGTTCCGCCGGACGTAAACAAGACCTCTTCTTCATGTCCATGCAACAATTGCGCAATTGTTTTGCGAGCAGCACTGAGCGCATTCTTCGCCTCTAAGCCCACCGAATGAAACGACGAAGGATTCCCGTAGACCTCCGAAAAATAGGGGCGCATCGCCTCAAATACCCGCGGATCAAGCGCGGTTGTGGCGGCGTTATCGAGATAAATCACGTGTGACATAGAAAGTTAGGAAGCGGGGTTCTGCAGAATATCGGCCAGGGTCGTTTCGCGCACCGTTTCTTGCACACGCTTCTGAAGGACATTCCAGAAGGAGCGACTCGAGCACTTCCCTTCGGCCGGACACGTACCCGGAGCCTGCTGGCAGCCAACGAGCTGAATTGGCCCTTCGAGCGCGGTCAGAATTTCTTCGGCCGTGATCGTCTCAGGAGCACGCGTCAGAACATATCCGCCGTGTGGTCCTTTTTTTCCTTGAATCAAGTTCGCTTTCTTGAGCGAGCAGGCGATCTCTTCAAGGTAGCCGTGGGAAAGATGCTTCTCACGCGCCACATCAACCAGCGTCCTCGCACCTTTTCCTTCCCCATATTCAAACGCCAATTCTGCCATGAGAATGAGTCCGGCGTGGCTGCGTTCTGAGATTTGAAACAGGGAAGGCATAATTTCCTAGTTTATAACTAGGAATATACGAGGTCTGAGCACAGGGGTCAAGTATATAGGCGGTAAAAACAGCCCGTCCTTATTAAAACGTACGACCGGCGCTCCCCTGATCCTCATAAGGGGGCGCCGGTTTCGTGACCGCTCCGGAGTGCCGGTACGGTCGAGTTTCAGTTGATCCCGTTCGCCGCCCCACGCTGAAGCGCGAGCAACGTCGGCAGAAAGGTGTTCAGGTACGCGAGGATGCTGCGCACCTGCTCGGCGGTCGTGAGCCCGCTGTCCGCGCTGAAGCTGAGCTGGGGCTTCGTGCCCGTGTTGAGAGGTCGCACCTGAACGGCGATCCCCTCGTGGGCTCTCCAGAGAAAGACCTCATAGCCCGCCTCGTAGAGCGCGCCGACGCGCAGCACGATCTCGTCGTCCGGCCCTCGATGCGCCTGCATCTGGAGGATCGTACGCGCGATAGCTACGTAGTCCGGGATCGTTGCCGCAAGACCCGCAGAGCCCACGTCGTTCGCGACGTCGAGGACCTGGAGGAAGAACGGCAGCGCGCCGTCCTCCGGACGGGCGACGAGCTCATCCGGACGAGGGGCGCCCGGAGCCACACAGACGCTCACGCGCTGGAGGGCTCGATCGAGCGTGGCGAGATCCGTCTTCGCCAGCGTAGGCGCGACGACGTACTCCGGGTCGTCGTAGACGACGATCGGCCCATCGTTCCCCACATCGGGCTCGTCCCACTCGGGCTCTTCCGCCTCATCATCCCTTCGTTTCTTCATGCTGCCTCCTCCCACGGTGAATTGGACTGTCAGACTGCCCATCCAGCTTGCCTCGAAAATAATAAAATGTCTAGTTTTGCCATCTTCCCAGGCGATCCCTCGCTCGCTACTGTCTTCTTGTATGACCAACGATTATCTCCGCTCTGCGAACTACCTATTTGAAATCGGCATTCACGCCAAAACCCCGCGAAGCGGCTTTTGGAACCTGGGATCAGGGCACCAGTCTCTTGCTGAACATACGCATCGCGCGGTCCATGCCGGACTCGTTCTCGCGGCGCTCGCCGGTGACGTCGACACAAATAAAATTCTTCAGATGTGTTTGTTCCACGACCTTGCTGAAGGACGAACAAGCGATCTGAACTACGTGCACCAACAATACGCCCAGGCCGACGAATCACTCGCCTTAAAACATATCCAAGAAAGTGTTCCCTTTGGAGACCGGATCGAAGCGCTGCATAAAGAATACAAAGAGCGCACAACGAGAGAAGCGATTCTCGCCAAAGAAGCAGATCACATCGAACTTCTTCTCACATTAAAAGAGCAGAAGGACTTGGGAAATCCTCAAGTCGAACGTTGGCTCGAAGGGTATCTCGAACGATTTAAAACAACTGAAGGCCGTGCACTCGCCGAAGCGATTCTTGAAACCAATATGAGTGACTGGTGGTTCAAAGGAAAAGATGCCAAAGAATATTGGGTGGATCGTAAACACCACAAAGGACAGGCTGCAAGCTTGTAGCATCCGATTGAATCACCTACCCTACCTCTATCTATGCGCACCCTTCTTTCTGTTCTCACGTGTTGTTCATTGCTCTTGTTCGCCGCACCAGCCATCACGCATGCTTCGACGGCGTATTTTACGGCCGAAAGTCACAGCTCCCTCGATGGGGCTCTTAGCCATGACTTTGCTGTGGGACAAAGCGGCGGAGTCGACATCTCCCTCATCAACCGCGGACCCGCTACGTGGACCCTGGTCGGTGGAAGTCTTCCTGCTGGGATTTACATGACCCCAGTTGCCGGTGATGCCACACACTCCATTCTGACTTTAAGCGGAACTCCAACGGTTGAGGGAGCGTTTCCTGTGCGCTTCATGGCCCATGTTGGTACGAGTAACTATTTTCTCGATTTTGGCGTAAACACCTATAACCCAACGCTGAGCATCGGTCCTATTGGCGTGGCGCAGGGGCGCGTTAGCCTCCCTTATTTGCAAGCCCTTACAGCCGGTGGTTCGAGCTCTATTACTGCTCCTTTGTACTGGGGCATCTCGTCCGGCGCTCTCCCACCAGGTATTAGCTTGAACAGTGTGACGGGAGAACTCGGCGGAACACCTACAACCGCTGGAGACTATCGCTTTCTTGTACGCATGAATGAAGCCGCTGGTCGTATGCGTGTTGCAACCGCCCGCGAATATATTTTGACGATCCAGCCATCCACCGTCGTCCCCGTGCACATCACGAGCCGAACGAACCCTGTGAACGGCCAAGTCGGTGTAAGCTATCCTGCACAGATTTTCCGGGCAGAAGGCGGAACCGGGAGCTATAACTGGGCGATTACGGGTGGATCTCCACCGCCAGGCCTCACGCTCGATGCATCGACCGGGATCCTTCAAGGGACGCCGACAGTTGCTGGAACCTATACCTTTGATATCAAGGCGCGTGATCCAGGTTTAGAAACAAACAGTGATAGCGTAAGCCCCTCTCTCACGATTTACGCAGCTGCTACACCAACTCCAAGCCCAAGCCCCACCCCGACCCCTACTCCAACTCCGACGCCGACTCCCTCACCAACCCCAACTCCAGGCCCGGGCGGTCTCCTCGTTACGACCGCGAGCGTTCCAAACGGAACCGTTGGAACAGACTATTCGACCGTACTCGCAGCAACCGGCGGAACAACCCCTTACTCTTGGAACTTCGCGAGCGGTGTCTTGCCTCCGGGCCTGAGTCTCTCTGCGAACGGGATGATCACGGGCCGACCAACAAGCGCCGGAACATATACCTCCTACATCGAGGTCTTTGATGCGAGCGGGAATTACACCGGCCGATCGCTCACCATCCTGATCGTTGCTGCGAGCTCGGTCACACCCGCTCCAAGCCCAACACCTACTCCAGCTCCGACGCCGACCCCCTCACCAACGCGTTCGTCACAATCAATGGCGCGATGGTGACGTG
>CAZRDS010000008.1:17352-24059 GCA_964598895.1 uncultured Gammaproteobacteria bacterium
CCGACCCCCTCACCAACGCCAACTCCAACGCCCCCTACAAGTCCCACCGCTTCGGCCGAACTCACAACTCGCTTGAACAACCTCAGCCGAATCGGACTCAGTGCCCATGCCTTGGTCAAACTCCCTGACGATGGAAATCGCTTCACTCAAGCGGATAGCGCGGTCTACTACGTTGGGGGCGATGGTCGCCGTCATGCCTTCCCAAATGATCGCGTCTTCACTTCTTGGTACGCGAACTTCGACCAGGTCCGCGTCATTTCTGCCAGCGATCTCGCGAGTATCCCGCTCGGTGTCAGCGCCACCTATAAACCAGGTGTGAAAATGGTGAAATTCACCACCGATCCAAAAGTCTACGCCGTCGCCGCCAACCGCTCGCTCCGCTGGGTCAAAACAGAAGCGGCCGCGATCGCCCTCTACGGAGCCACCTGGAATCGCCAGATCGACGATCTTTCCGATTCGCTCTACACAGACTACAGCTTTGGCGCTGATATCAACGCAGCCAGTGACTACGATCGTGCAGGTCTCCAAACTTCAATCCGCTACGTAAGCGACACTCTTCCACTTTAAGTAGACAGAACTAGACAAAAATGAAAATGACCATCGGCATCAACCGGTGGTCATTTTCATTTGGTATGTATTCCCCAACAGAAAACATCCCCGAAGGGATGCTTTCTGCCTCTATGTATCTGTATTCAGTTGGTCGCAGGAAGTTTCCTCCCTGCATCTAGTACTACGAAGCGACTCTCAACTTTGGTGCACTACTTCTTTGCGATGAAGTCGAGCTTGAGTGTTGTGTCCTGATCCACATTCGCAAGGAACGGAAGATTTGGCACGGTGACGCCGAAGTCTGGGTAATGAATTTTTGTTTGAACGCTGCCTGAGATCTGGTCCGCGGAGACGAATGTCCCGGTTCCATCGAATGTGACTTCTTTGGTCGTCCCAGATACCTTCAAGTCGCCGGTGATCTTATAGGTGAACGCTTGGCCAATCACGGCTTTCGCTGGAGCACCTGTCACCGTCTTTGGCGTGAACTCAATAAATTCGTTGGCATCATCTTCGGTCTTCAAAATCATGCGGCGAATCGCGTTGTTACGCATATCGCTATCCGTCACGAAGGTACGGGCATTGATCTTGAAGGTTTCAAAGGTCGTTGCGGCGAGGTTGGCTGGGTCTGCTTGAACGGCACCTGAGACCTGGCTCGTCTTTCCAATGACCACGACCGGCTGACCACGCAAGAGTTCATTCAAGGTGAATGAAGCTGTGGATTGGTCAGAAACAATGTGGAATTTCCCATCGGCTACTGGAGGCGCCATCACTGTCCCAGAAGCGACCATGACGTTTTGTCTCTGTTCAGCAGGAGTTGGTTGATTCGGCACATTCTCTCTATTCGCCGTATCGTCTTGATCGGTCACGAGTACGGACGGAGCCTTGGTAGGAGCGGTTGCGTAGAAATAAAACCCACCTCCGCCGAGCACAAGCACAACAATGACTGCCAGCGCGTAGGATCCACCTTTAAACATAGAAAAACGGGTGCAAAAATAAATAGCAAAAGTCTGTCACGCTTTGTATACGATCAATCAAACAACTTTGGTGCAGGTCCTACCTCATTAGGTCGTATGCGAATAGCTCCGCACAATATCAACGAGCTTACGGAGCTTTGCGTGGTGAGACTAGATCCCAAGCTGGGGAAATACATCACAGTCGGTCCGCTTCGCTTCCTCCAATGCGGTCATAAGACTCCCCTTTAGAGGCTGTAGTGCTTCCCATGTTTCCGGGCTCCCCCAAAACGAGAGACGAACAGTTTTTTCTGGTTGATTATCGTACACCGCTTTCACTTTTCGACAGCTCTTCAAGGCTGAAACCACTTCGGGCCAATCGACATAGATCATTCCAGGAACGGGTGGGACAATGGGCTCGTCTGTCGCATAGACATGTAACTTCTGCATTAGAATGCGATTTCCATCTCTTATACCCTCCACTGTGACACTCTTACCATCAAAAGCAGCATCATAGGTGATACTCATTGCTGCACACTGGATCCCCCAATTGTTTACGACACAGATCGTATTCATCCCATCAAAGACAACCGGAATGGTGGTGGTTGTTTTGTTCGCTCCTAAATATTCGAGCATTGGCTCTCGGTCACCAGTAGCGGGACCGGGAAACCGTAGGATGCCAACTTCCGCAAAGTCTGTAGGCAAATATCGTTCACGTGCTTCTAGTGAAGAAAATTCTGTTCCAATCGAGGGCGTGTTCCTGACATCAGGGAATCTCATGAACTGCGCCCCAGAAAAGAGCAGTGAGCCAAGCGCGAACAGACAAACAACTCCGAACACCATAAATACATAGATCACCGCACGAGCGGACGAAGAGGGAGAGCGAGAAGAATCCATAGGCAGAAGAGGATATGAGCTTTTATAGGCGTTCAACGAACTGCTACTTTATACCGATAGACAACTTGCCCCGCACTTAAAACAAGTGCGGGGATAAACACGATACAAACAAGGAGCAAAACTACGATCAATTCATTCGATGCAAAAGGCGTACGAAGCGCTGACAACCAGATCGTACCTATTCCAAGCGCAGATGCGACCACGGCCAAAAGCAAAGAACGTGTCACACTGTATTTTTTCAGCTCCCTTTGTTCGACAAAGAGTCCTAATTGACCCAATAACAATGTTCCTACATGGCCCAAGACAAACCCGATCACACCCATTGTTTCATACAAAGAAAAGGTTCCGATCTTGCTGTTAATATGGATAAATTCACCCAACAGACTCGCACCCACTCCAAAAAAGAGAGCAACAAACAACGCACACGTTCCGATGAGCAGAGATTTGAGAAAAGTGAAACACAGAAGTTTAAGCATGGATATTCTTCTTACATTTTAACGTTAGAATTTCTGGAACCACTTTTTTGTAAGCTCGAATACTTCTTCCTGCATTTTTTCCTGGTCGTCGAAATAATGGGTAGCTCCTTTGACGATCTCTAGTTCTTTTGGCTCATGGGCGGTAGTGAAATACGTCTTCGCCCCTGGAACGAGCACTCCCTTTTCAGCGGCAATGATCTTGAGGGGGACATGAAATTTCTTTGTGAGCTCCGCCCAACGTACAGCATCAACTTCTTTGGCCATCTTCTTTCCAATAATCACATTCACACCCCAACGCATAAAATAGCCCTTCACGGCCGCGATGTATTTTCCACCAGGGAAGCCATATTTTTCTTTGGTAAATGAGAGATCGTATGACGGATCCCAGAGAACGGCAGCATCAAACCGCTGCTCCTTCGACAAAAGAATGGACGGCCCACCAAAACTATGACCCGCCACGAAGATTTTCTTCACGCCACGCTTTTTAAAGGCCCGAACAACCGCATCAATGTCTGCTGCGTGGGTTTTGAGTGTTGAATCTACTAGCTGACGAGCATCTTTCTGCCAACCATAAAGATCGAAACGAAATGTGGCATAGCCATGTTTCGCGAACCAAAAACAAGCGCGTTCATAAAATCCCTGAAGGTAACTCCCGGGTAATCCGTGGATCACGATAAAGAGCGGCTGTCGGAAAGAGCCACTGAAGCGGCCGTAGACCGAGTATCTCGCATCGATTTTTATGTTTAGGTCTTTTTCCATAACGCAGGTGGGCTCATTGATACGATCATTCCAATACATATTCCCAACCTGGCTGCCAAGCTTTGCGCTTTCTCCAATCTTCCACAAATGCTTGTTCCCAAGTTTTTCTAGACAAAAGAACGTCTAAAGCAAGCTGAGGGGCTTTGTGAGCGACAATGGCGACATGCTTTCCTTCGTAATTCTGTTTGAGAAAAGAGAGAAAATCTGCAATACGCGCTTTCACCACTTCATAGCTCTCCCCTTCTGAAAAAGGTTCCGAGATAGATTCTTCTTGCATTGGCTCAACGACGGCAGACGGCTTTCCATTATAGATTCCGTAGTTACACTCGCGTAAACGCGCATCTACAACAATCGGCGCAGCGCCTTCAAAACTTAACTTCGCTGACTCAACCGCACGCTTTAAATCTGAGCAGAAGACCGTATCAAATTTCTTTTCTCCTATTTTCTTAGGTAAAGTGATCGATTGCTGTCTGCCTAGCTCTGAGAGCTCTGCATCCGACCAGCCAGATGAAATCTCTCGCTCATTATCCATCGTGGTTCCATGCACAAAGTAGGTGATGTGGACTGACATATTGAATGAAATGAATAAAACCAGCATGTCATAGACGCCTGACTTTGGGAACGTTAGACTAGCTTTATCCCTATGTCTGCTCCCCGAGGTGAATTTTCCTGGATCTTCTTTGTGCCGATGTTCGTTCTACTCGCGCTTACCCTGTTTTTTCTTATCAAAAACCTGCGCGTGATGTTTACGTTTACACGAACAACCGGAACCATCGTCCGCTTTGAATCGAGCTCCGCCCCCAACAGGAGTCAATCGCTCTACCAAACAATCGTACGCTATAAAACACCCAACGGTACCGATCACGAAGCAGGCTCACTCACAAAATCCAGTTCGGTCAGTAGCAATACGGGCGATGCCGTCACGGTGTATTACGACCCGGTCCATCCAGAGCGAGCAGAGGTGCACACCTTCCGCGATTCCTGGTTGCACATCGTGATCTTGGGCAGTATCGGGTTTATCTTGTTTATTGTCTGGTATGGGATCTTGGTAGGCGTTTCACCTCCAGGCGTACCCGCGAACTACACACGACCATCAGATCAAGATCTTTGACCCGTGACTACTCCGACCAGACCGCCAACTCATTTCCGTTTGGATCCGCAAAGTGGAAACGTTGTCCACCAGGAAACGAAAAAATGTCTCGCATTATTTTTCCTCCGTTCTGTTCAACGGCGGTTTTTGTTTTTTCTAGCTCACTTGAATACAAAATCACAAGCGGACCCTCCCCCATTTCAGCGTTTATCGAGAATCCACCTTCATTCCCGCCCGGATCTTTAAAGGCCGCGTAGTCTGGACCGTAATCCGTGAACTCCCAACCGAAGACGGCCGTATAAAACGCTTTCGTTGCGGTGAGATCTTTCGCGCCGAACTCAATATAGCTAACAGCATGGTGGATATTCATAGCTGTTTATAGGCTAGCACAAGAGCAAGCTTTTCTCCTCGTGTCAGCTGCTTGAGTGCATACTCGCGCTTGCGTGCCGCCGATTCAGACGCGGCTTGTTCTTGCCAAACACAGGTCGCCGGCAAACGTCCGCGCGTGTACTTCGCTCCTAGTCCTGCGTTATGTGTTGCGAGACGTTTTTCAACGTCGGTTGAAATACCGATGTACAAACTCGTGTCTGCGCACCGCAGCATGTACACGAACCAGGAAGACATAGCCCCTACGGTCGTTACGGTAACTTCCAATAGGCTTTTAGCGCGCGCTCACAGTTATCATAAAACGCATACTGGCCAAACTCAGACCGATCAATCCAACGTACTTCTGCCACCTCATGTGGATCAAGGACAAACACGGGTTCATTGACTTCATCGAAAAATGCTTCGTAGGTCAGCATGAGATGGAGCGAGCCATCGCGGGTCTGATGAAATTGTTCGCTATAGATCAGTGATCCAAGTCTTGGCATGACACCAATCTCTTCTCGTAATTCACGCTCCATTCCCGCTTCAAGCGCTTCTCCTTCATGAAGACGTCCGCCTGGAATTTCCCAGGTTGCTGCATCATTGATGTCACGCGCAATCAAGATTTTTCCATCACGCACGACGATGGCCCGCAAGGAAACTTTCCCTACAAAGTGTTTTGATTCCATAGGGGAAAGACTAACACAAAAGCGGCCCATGTGGGCCGCTTTTGGTATGGCGGAGCGGGCGGGAGTCGAACCCTCGATATCTTTTTGAGATATACCAGATTTCGAGTCTGGCGCATTCGACCACTCTGCCACCTCTCCTGCTCGGCTTATCTCGCTGACCACCCGTTCACCGGTTGCTACCGGTTCACTTGGGTCTGCGAGATGCCTGCGCTTACTCGCTTCGCTCGTAGGGGAACAAATCCACTCAAAACGAAGCCTTTTGCGCCACCGCATCCTAATCGATTGCCGACGAGTCAGCAAGCGGTTAGGGCGGCCATGAATTCGTAGGAGCGGAACGAATTCAGGGCCAGGAGACGAGTGAAAGGGTCACTACCGCGACCAATACAGGCGCGAGCTCCATCCGCCACGGGTTTGCAGCGACTCCTGGAACTCCGCCTGGAGCTCCTTCAACGTAGGCACAGGCTTGAAGCGCTTACCGTCTGCAGCACGTTGCCTCTCCTCCTCTTCTTCTGCACGTTTCTTCGCCATACGACAGCGAAATGCGCTACGGGTCTCCATCGGGCTTTGACCTTTCTGCATTGGGTCTTCCCCATGCTGCTACGAGTACATCAATCTTTTTCTCCCCACGCAAGTTTAGGTGATTCGTCTTGAGCTGCAATAACCAGCCACGCAAAAAGCCAAAACAGAAGAGCTAGATCATTTTTGAAATACGGAACATCAACCAGACCATGCACCAGCATCGCGATAAGCGGAGCGATAAGGACCAGTTTGGAGAGATAACGAGCCGTGCTTCCCTCAGCGAACTGCGCGCGAACACTTCGTACAGCATTCTTGAACCAGGTCACAACGATCCCGACGAAGACGAGCACCCCGAGTAACCCCGTCTCGGTCCAGAAATTAAAAAGGAGGGTGTGTGGGTATTGAAATATTTCGA
>CAZRDS010000009.1:0-23993 GCA_964598895.1 uncultured Gammaproteobacteria bacterium
GATCTGGCCGTTGCTCCAATTTGCAGCCCTACTCTCACTTAACTTGGCGGTAATCAACTTCTTGCCAATTCCGGCCTTGGACGGAGGGCGTTTCCTCTTCCTTGCGATCGAAGCTGTGCGAGGAAAGAAAGCTTCTTTGAAGCTTGAAGCGCGCATCCACCAAGTTGGGTTCTTCTTCTTGATCGGGCTCGTCCTCCTTGTCACGGTCCGTGACCTTGGGCAGTACGGCAGTACGATCTTGAACGGGATAAAACATCTTATTTGATGAATCGAAGGCCGTCTTGTACCGTCTGACTATTCTATGTCTGAAAAAAATGGAGGGGACGGTCTCCGTCCCAATGTACCGAATTTTGGGCTGAGAGGTCCGAATATTTCCGAAGTGGCTGAAAACAGTATTGAATCGGTCGCTCGACTGCTAGAAGAGTTTGAATTTTCATCGAGTATTGGAGAGTGCACGGCATTCGCTACCGTTCTTGGCGCGCAGGGACGTCCACCCGTCGCTGCATGCTTGAATACGCTCGCCGAATTCCGAGCGGGGAGAGTCAAAGCGTTCTCACATCTAGATGCGCATGAGCTCCTAAGTACTCTTCGACCTGTAAAAGAGCGTTTTGCTTCGAGTAAACCTTTTCACAAGTTTGATGAATACCTCACAAAGATGATTGATGAATTATTTGCGCATGTAGAGAAGCTTAATCCTCAAGAACCTCAAGAATAACCTTGTATGTCCTGGAAAGATCAAATTACCGAACTCTTGCAGACGACGCAGGGAGAGCTCCAAAAGATCGGGGCGACCAAAGCGCTCGAAGATCTTGAGGTGTCTGTTTTAGGTCGCAAAGGTCGTTTGGCCGACCTCATGAAAGAACTCAAGGACGTCGCCACGGAAGAGCGTCCGAAGCTCGGCATCTTGGCAAACGAAGTGAAGACCAAAATCGAAGAAGCATTCGCGAAGACACGTACTACGCTCGCGTCAGCTGATATCAAACAGCGTCTTGCAGAAGAGGTAGCTGATATTTCAGAGCCGGGCCTTTCTCCAAAGGAAGGGCACTTACATTTGACGACGCAAGCCATTCGCGACATTCGGGCAGTCTTTGAGCGTGCCGGGTTCTCGACCGTACGCTATCCGGAAATTGACTGGGATTGGTACGCTTTCGAATCGTTAAACATGCCAAAGGATCACCCCGCGCGTGACGACTGGGAGACGTTCTTTGTGGATGTGCCAGCGAGTGAAAAACCAGAAGAGGGGAAGATGGTCCTCGTCCCACACGTTTCCAACTGGCAAGCGCGTGTCATGAAGCGAGCGGTTGCCAAGGGAGAATTCCCGATTCGCTTGATCAATATTGCGAAGTGCTATCGTCGTCAGAGCGATGCGACGCATGTGCCGATGTTCCATCAGTTTGAAGGAATGTTTGTCGACAAAGATGTGTCGATCACACACCTGACTGGGATCATGGACTATTTCGTTCGTTCTTTCTTTGGTCCGGAGCGCCGGGCACGCCTCCGTCCCCATCATTTCCGCTTCACGGAGCCTTCGTTCGAGATCGATATCTCGTGTAGCCTGTGTGGCGGAACAGGGAAAGATCTGAGTGGAACCAAGTGTCGTTTGTGTAAGCGTGGCTGGGTCGAACTTGGAGGGGCGGGCATGATCCATCCAAACGTTCTACGCGCCGGCGGTATCGATCCAAACGAATATTCCGGATTCGCCTTCGGTTGGGGTGTTGAACGCACCTTCTCGATGAAAGAAGGGCTCCAGATCGATGACCTCCGCATCATGTATAAAAATGACGTGCGCTTTTTGCAACAATTCTAGCTATGAACCTGCTTACTTCCTACAACTGGCTGCGCGAATACTTGGACTGCGACCTCACGCCAGAAGCGTTTGCGGCGCGCATTTCGCTGTCCGGACCAGCCGTTGAAAAAATCATTCCGCAGGACGCCGCGCTTGAAAAGATCGTTGTTGGGAAAATCACGAGTGTCCAACCGCACCCGCAAGCAGATCGTTTGCGCGTGTTAAGCGTGGACGTTGGTGCATCAGCGCCGCTCACTATTGTTTGTGGAGGCTCAAACGTGGCAGAGGGTCAGTTTGTGCCCGTGGCATTGCTCGGAGCGCGGGTGCGTTGGCACGGTGAAGGCGAGCTCGTCACGATGGAGCTCACAAAGATTCGCGGTATTGAAAGTTATGGAATGGTCTGTGCTGCCGATGAAGTTGGCCTTGCGCAAGCATTTCCAAAAAAGGATGAACGTGAAATTTTAGACTTGGGGCTGGCCTTTCCGGAAGAGAAGTTGGAGGCCGGCCAGCCGTTGGCCATGCTCTTGAAGATCGCGGGAGATGTTTTGATGGATATTGAAGTCACGACCAACCGTCCCGATGCCATGAGTATCGTTGGGTTGGCACGTGAGGCGGGTGCGATCTTGGACCTTCCTTTCAAGGGCCTGAAGTCGCAAGTCATTCCAGTAATAGCTGATGCAAAGAAACTAGATATCAAGGTCGAAGATGTGACTCGCTGTTTGCGGTACATGGCAGTGAAGATTGAGGGTGTGACGAATGGCCAATCACCTTGGTGGTTGAAGGAGCGCTTGCTATCCGCGGGTGTACGACCTATCAGCACGCTCGTGGACATTACGAACTATGTCTTGCTCGAGTTGGGCCAGCCGCTCCATGTCTTTGATGCGGCTAAGCTTGAAGGCGAACAGGTTCGTGTACGCGAAGCAAAGAAGGGAGAGTCGATCCAAGCGCTTGATGGAAAGATGTATGACTTACAGCCAGGAATGTTGGTGATCGCAGATGGAAAAAGGCCGGTTGCGGTGGCGGGAGTCATGGGAGGGGAGGCGACAGGGGTGAGTGAGACAACGACGACGGTCATTTTTGAAGCAGCTACCTTTGACCCTGTCGCCGTACGTCGTACAGCGCGTGCTCTGACGCTCTACTCCGACTCGCAGTCGTTGTATGAGAAGGGTCTGTCGACAGAAGCGCTGCCTGGTGCGCTCGCACGTGCCGTTGAGCTCTGTCTGACGTTGGCCGGTGGAACCGTAACAAGCCAGGTCTTTGATTCACAAACCAAGTCATATGTTGCCAAGGACTTCTCCATTCCGCTCAAACAAGCGCGTTCGTTGATTGGAGTGGATCTCCCAACGGAAGAAATGACAGGAACGCTTAAGCGTCTTGGCTTTGCTGTTCGTGTGGAAGGGGATCTTCTTACGGCGACCTCTCCCTGGTGGCGTGATCATGATATTGAGGATGGGCGTGACTTGGTGGAGGAAATCGCGCGTGTTCATGGGTATGCCAAATTACCCTCTGTTTTCCCCGCTGGGATCTCAGGACGTCCTTCTGATTCGATCTTGGATGTAGAGGAGCGTTGCCGCACCCTCTTGCAGGGTGCAGGAGCGACAGAGGTCTATAGCTATGCCTTCGTGTCCGAGGACCAATTGAAAAAGACTGGCTTTGCGACGGACGAAGCACTGCACCTCCTCAACCCATTAGCGGCGGATCAGGAGTACATGCGTCCAAGTTTGTTGCCTGGCGTTCTACAGGCGATTGTCGATAACCAGGAACGTGTTTCAGATCAGATGTACTTTGAGCTTGCCAATATCTTTGTGAAACAAGGGGCAACGCTTCCAGAGGAACGTCCAACCCTACTCGTGAGTTTTAGCGGAGGAGATCTTGTCTGGAAGCAAGCAAAAGGCATGGGAGAATTCCTTCTGCAGCGCTTTGGAGTGCAAAATGCAATCTGGAGTGTTCTTGAGGAAGATACGCGTGGTCAGTGGCACCCAGGCCGTTCTGCGCGAGTCATGGTTCAGGGGAAGGAGATCGGGCGAGCAGGGGAGTTGCATCCCGAGATGGCGCTCGCTTGGAAACTGAATCAGCGTGTGGGAGTCTGTGTGTTTGATCTGCGAACGCTGGAAGAGGTTATGGGTTCGACAATCGCCTATGCTGCGATCCCA
Organism: uncultured Gammaproteobacteria bacterium; assembly: GCA_964598895.1. GTDB lineage: Bacteria > Patescibacteriota > Patescibacteriia > 2-12-FULL-60-25 > 2-12-FULL-60-25 > JAGOTP01. The sequence continues at coordinate 3,940 of CAZRDS010000009.1, forward strand.
GCCTTCCCAGCCTCGAAGCGCGACATTGCGATTGTGGTAGACCGAAATGTGACGGTCGCACAGGTTACGGATATCGTAAGAAACGCCGCAGTGCTCCCCACTCAGATTGAATGGTTTGATACCTATGTTGGAAAAGGGGTAGAGGAGGGAAAGAAATCGCTCGCCTTTCACCTCACCTTTCAGGATGTGTCACGAACACTGTCTTCGGAAGAAGTTGATGCAGAAGTTAAAAAGATCACACAATCACTGACAGAGGCTGTTGGAGCAAGTATTCGCGCCTAGCCCAGAACATGTCTACAAAAAGGGCCTCCCACGAGGTCTTTTTTGTATAACAAAGACGTCATACATTCATCCACAACAGAAACAATGACGTATTTGTTTGTTGTCTTTGGTCAGAGTCAGACCTATACTAAGACGTACCTATGACGGACGAGACACAGAAAAAATTAGAGCTCCTTGAGGCCCTCATTCAACAAAAGCGAACGATCGAAGCGAAGATCGAAGAACTGTTGAATCCACCCGTGATCAGCGAGAGTTTTTACCAGTCGTTTCGCTTATCACCTAGCCCCGCGATCGAAACGATGCCACCTCAGGTACATCTTTCGCTCCACGCGAAAGTGCTCCAGGCGCTTGCGCTTCAGCCTGACGGCATGACGACGGAAGACGTCTTTCACGCCTTGAGAAAACAATTTCCTGACACGAATGCGTCGCAACAAGAGACGACCGCCTCACTCGTGTACTTAACGCACAAGCGACACAAGACTGAGCGCTTAGGACATGGCCGCTATAGATTGAAGTGCTAAAATTTTGTATACTGTAGCTATCTATGTTCCTTTCCTCTACGCAAGACGTTTGGTATGCCGTTGCGAGCGTCTGTCTCGCCGTAATTACCGTGTTTCTCTGTTTGGTGTTGTATCGCTTGCTCAGTGTTCTGCAACAGACCGATGAGATCGTGAAGGATGCGCGGGCGAAGGTGACGGCGCTTGAAGAGACGGTCGAACTCCTCGCAGAGCGTTTTACGAGTATTTCTGGATACGCCTCCCTTATTACCGAAGGCGGCAAGAAACTTCTGTCTTTGATTGGTGGTCGTTCCGCGGGTGGAAAGAGGGCGAAACGGAAGGCGTTGGAAGACGAGGAGGACAGCGAATAGCAGGGCCCAGATCGCGACCCGGTCTCCCCAAAGATTCTCCCATGAAAAAGTCCGGATTTCCGGGCTTTTTTCGTCCATTGCCCGACCGGGTCCCGGCGGCTACTATCGAAGCCGTTATGCCCTCGCCCTTCGTTCACTTGCATGCGCATTCCATGTATTCCCTTCACGATGCCATCGGCAACGTGACCGAGGTGGTTGAGCGTGCCAAAGAACTGGGCTACGACGCGATCGCACTTACGGACCACTCCGCCATGTATGGAGCGATTGAGTTTTATGAAGCCGCAAAAAAAGCCGGCATAAAACCCATCTTAGGAGTGGAGGTCGCAGTTGCTCTGAATAAACATACGGACAAGCGCGCGGGTATCGACAACCGGGTGACCCATCTGACGATCCTCGCTGAGACTCACGAAGGTTACCAGAACCTGCTTAAGCTCATCTCAACTTCCTACTTGGAAGGGTTCTACTATGTTCCGCGTATCGACAAAGAGATTTTGAAGACGCATGGAGCGGGTCTGATCGTGTTGTCAGGCTGCATGAAAGGAGACATCCCAAAAGCTTGTCAGGCGCATGATTTGGAGAAGGCGCGCGAGCTTATTCAGGGCTATAAGGAGGCAGTAGGAGAGAACAACTTTTTCCTAGAATTGGTTCACCATCCAGAGTCGCCGACCCCAAACGAGATTAACGAGTTTTTGATCCAGCTTTCCGAGGAGACACATACCCCAATTGTCGCGACGAAAGACGTGCACTATTTGCATGCGGAAGATCGAGAGGCTCAAGACGTGCTCGTGTGTATTCACGACGGCAAGTTACTTGATGACCAGCGTCGTTCCTCGAGCTCGACCATTGATCTTTCCATGTCTTCGCCGGAAGAAATGGTTGAAGCGTTCAAAGATCATCCAGAAGCGATCGAAAACACGCGTAAAATCGCTGATCGCTGCAACGTCGAAATTATTTTGGGCAAAAACCACTTGCCTCAGTTTGAGGTTCCCGCAGGGGAGACGGACAATAGCTACTTACGCCTGCTCTGTGAGAAGGGCTTGGTGGAACGCTATCCCGACCCAGAAAAACAAACCGAGGCCAAAGAACGCATGGAGTTTGAGCTCGGCACGATTGGGCGTATGGGTTTTGCGGCGTACTTTTTGATCGTGCAAGACTACATCGTTTGGGCCAAGGAACATGGCGTGATCGTGGGCCCGGGTCGTGGTTCAGCAGCTGGGTCGGTCGTGGCCTACGCGCTTAAGATTACGAACCTTGATCCGTTGCGCTACGGGTTGCTCTTCGAGCGTTTCCTGAACCCGGACCGTATCTCGATGCCGGATATCGATACCGACTTTGATGATGTGAAGCGTATCGATGTGATCAAATACGTGACAGAGAAGTATGGTCTTGATCGCGTGGCAGGTATCATTACGTTTGGAACGATGGCCGCGCGTGCGGCGGTGCGTGATGTGGGTCGTGTTTTGGGCTTACCGTATGGGGACGTGGACCGCATCTCGAAGGTTATTCCACCGCCGGTGCAGGGCAAACATATTCCACTCGAAGTTTCGATCAAAGAAGCGCCAGAGCTACGGGCGATGTATGAGGCCGACCCGCGCATAAAACGCTTGATTGACCTTGCGATCCGTTTGGAGGGAACGACGCGCCATGCCTCGCAACACGCCTGTGGCATTGTGATCTCGCCAGAGCCGCTTGTGCAGTTTTCTCCGATGCAGAAGGCGCAAGGCGGCGACGTCGAGCGTGTGGTGCAATATGCAGGCCATTCGACCGAAGCGATCGGGCTCCTCAAGATGGACTTTCTTGGTCTCTCCAACCTCTCGATTATCCGCGACTGTCTTACGATCGTGGAAGCGGTCTATGGCGACGTGATCAATATCGACAATATTCCGCTCGACGATGCCAAGACCTTCGAGCTCCTTGGTCGTGGTGACACCACGGGCGTCTTCCAGCTGGAATCAGAAGGAATGAAGAAGTACATTCGTGAACTCAAGCCCACGATCATTGAAGATATTATCGCTATGGTGGCGCTGTATCGTCCGGGCCCGATGCAGTTTATTGAGTCGTTTATTGCGCGCAAGCATGGGAGGGAGAAGATTAAATACATGCACCCGCTCACGGAAAGCGCGCTTCGTAACACGTACGGTATCCCGGTCTACCAAGAGCAGGTCATGCAGGTATCGAAAGACATGGCTGGATTCACGCCTGGAGAGGCTGATACGCTCCGCAAAGCCATGGGAAAGAAGATTGCCAAGTTGATGGCAGAGTTGAAAGTGAAGTTCATTGAGGGTTCGATAAAAAATGGGGTCGAACGTGATACGGCGGCGGCTATTTTCCAACAGTTCGAAGAATTCGCAGCCTACGGGTTCAACAAGTCTCACGCTGCCTGTTACGCGCTCATTGCTTATCAAACAGCGTATTTGAAGAGTCGCTATCCAGATGCCTTCATGGCGGCGCTCTTGAATTCTGACTGTCAGAACATCGACCGCATCACGATTGAAGTTGATGAATGTCGCCGTATGAACTTGCCGGTTCTTGCTCCAGACATCAACGAATCGTTTACTCGCTTCTCGGTCGTCAAAGGGCAGAACAAGCTGCGTTTTGGCTTACTTGCGATTAAGGGCTTGGGAGAAGACGTGGCCGAAGACATGATTCGAGAACGAAAAGAGCATGGAGCCTTCAAAGACCTGGCGGACTTTGTGCGACGCATGAGTCACAAGTCGTTCAACCGCCGTTCACTCGACGTCTTGGTTCGTTCTGGGGCGCTTGATCGTTTCGGCGACCGCAACCATCTTTACTTCAATATTGAGACGATCTTGGAGTATCACAAGCGCCACGCACAGGAATCGTCTTCGGGGCAATTTAACTTGTTCTCGCTGACTGAGAACGCGGTCGAAGAAGGGTTGCAACTACGTCCAGCTGCCGCAGCGGTGCAGCGTGAATGTTTGAAGTGGGAGAAAGAGCTCCTCGGCTTGTACCTCTCTGCCCATCCTTTTGAAGAATACAGCGCGCGCTTGGTGCATTTTTGTACGCCAATCAACCAGGTCGCGCAAAAAGGGGCGGAGATGAAGCGCCAAAAAGAAAAGTCGATCCGTATCGCAGGACTCGTCACAAGCGCTAAGAAAATCGCTACCAAGGCAAACGAGCCTATGGTCTTCATGAGGCTCGAAGACCTTACGGGAGACATTGAAGTTGTGGTCTTCCCACGAACCTACAAAGAAAAGCCAGAAGTCTGGGAGGGGGAGAAAGTGCTGGTCGTGAGCGGTCGTGTACAGGAGAAGGATGGCGAATGGAAGGTCCTGGCTGAAACCGCTTATGAAGTCACGCCGGACAACATCAACGTGATTGAAGAATCAACGCGCGGAGGTGTGGTGTCGATCGTAGAAGAAGAATCTGAGGCTCTCAAGAAAGATCTCGCCTCGTCCGTCTCTGGTCGTGGGAAGCCGATTCAAGCTGTGACGCTTACTTTGCGTGCACAGCTTCCTGAAACCATTCTCCTGACGCTCCGTGGAGTGCTTGATAAATATCCTGGTCAGTACAACGTCTACTTCGCGATTGAGAACCCAGGAGGAAAACAGAAGATTTTATCGTCGTATCGGATTGCGTTTAATGATTTGATCGCGAAGGAGGTAGAAGGGATCTTGGGAGCGGATACCGTGAGGGCAGAGGTTTGAAGAATGGGAAGCGTATACTTCCGAACGCAGCGAGGAGTGTTTGAGCTCTCGTGAGCAGATGGCGAACAGATAGAATACGGAGCGCAGTTCTCCACGTGGATCTCGGAGTGACAATCCAAAACGCGAGTTGCCTCGCAAGTGAGGGAGTATATGCTTCTAGCTCTTTCTGGTAACATACGGAAGAAAGTATGAAACTTACGTTCCTTGGTGCGGCACGCGAAGTGACGGGTTCGTGTTATCTTGTGGAAACAAAACAAGCACGCGTCTTGATTGATTGCGGCATGTTTCAGGGCTGCGAGTTTTGCGAAGCGCGTAACTTTGAAGAAGCGTTCATTCAACCAGCGACGGTTGATGCCGTTTTTATTACCCACGCGCACTTGGATCACACGGGTCGTTTGCCACGCCTGATCAAAGCTGGATTTAAAGGCAAAATTTACGCTACAGCTCCCACGATCGATTTGATGAAGCTGGTTTTGGAGGATGCTTATCACATCATGGAGGAAAACCATCGGCGAAATGCTCGCCCGATGCTCTACGCAGAAGAAGACGTAGTAGACGTGCTTAAGCGTTGCACCCCATGTGAATACAGTCATTCCGTCCGCATGGGAGATCTCATGATCCGTTTCCGCGAGGCGGGGCATATCTTTGGGAGTGCCTTTATCGAGATCCGTGAACGCGGGGGAGCGAAGCTCGCATTTTCAGGAGATCTTGGCAACACGAATGTCCCAATTTTGCGTGCCACAGCTCAGCTTTCAGATATGGATGCGGTCGTCATGGAATCTACCTACGGAAACAAAATCCATGAAGATGAATCTTCTCGGAGCGAGAAGCTGCACGAGCTCATTACCGGGACGATCGATCGTGGGGGAGTCTTGTTGATCCCCGCCTTTGCCATTGAACGCACGCAACAGCTCCTCTACGAATTGAATGACCTTGTGCGGCAAAAGCGTTTGCCCAAAATCGATGTCTATTTGGACAGTCCGATGGCGATTCGTGCAACACGCGTGATTGAGAGTTATCCCAAGTACTACGACCCAGAAGCGCTCCGTAAAGTCGCGCACGGAGACAAGCTCTTCGATTTTGAAGGACTTCATTTGTGCGAGACAAGAGACGAATCCAAACAGATCAACTTCGTCCCCCCACCAAAGGTGATTATTTCAGGTGCTGGTATGATGAACGGAGGCAGAATTTTACATCATTTGGTGCGCTATCTTGGGAATCCAAACAACACAGTCTTGATCATTGGCTACCAAGCCCAAGGGACACTTGGGAGAAAGTTGTATACAGGAGAAAAGGTGGTAGATGTGTTGGGAGAGCGTATTCAGGTGCACGCAGCCGTAAAGAGTATCGGGGCCTATAGCGCTCATGCCGACCAGCCAACACTTATCAATTGGATTCGTTCTGCCGCCGCTCCTCCAAAACACATTTTCTGTACCCATGGAGAAGAGGCGACGGCTATTGGTCTTGCGACACGCATCACCGAAGAACTAGGCATCCTGGCACACGCCCCTCGTTTGGCAGAAACGGTCGAGCTCTAATGGAGTGCATCGTCATCGGTCGGTTCAAAGAGATATTCAGAATACGTGCTATTACGGGAGATGTCTGATAGCACACGACGAATAAATGGCAACATATTCGTTGGGAGATGGTTCATATCGTACCAATGGAGGTCGGCGCATTTTTCTGGCTCCTTATTTACGATCTCGCCTTGCCATGCATCGCACCTGAAAAAGAGATCCATCCGTTCCTCGCCTGGATGATCCCGGTTTACACGATGGGCAATGTGGCAGAGGTGAAGATCCTTTGGGTTAACCTGAATACCCGCCTCTTCACTCGCTTCGCGCACCATGGCGCTCGTAGCGAGTTCATTTCCATCCATATGTCCGGCAACCAGGCTGTACTTTCCATCTTGATACCCGGTATTTGCGCGTTCGGACAATAAAACTTCGTTCCCTTTTTGTAATACAAGATATACAGCGGGAATCAGCTTAAAGCGGTCTTTTGCCATGGGGGGAAGGTGTACTTTTCTGAATAAGTGTTCGATAGAGAAGTGCCGACGGTCTTGGAGTTCGTTTTTGTGTAGCGTACTCAACTTCTACGAGTCCAAATCTGGGAGTAAAGCCATCTGCCCATTCGAAGTTATCGAGCAAGCTCCAATGGAGATAGCCAATGACAGGCACGCCTTCACTCCAGGCTAAGGAAAGGTGTCTTAAGCTTTCGTATAAAAACGCTGGTCGACGAGAGTCGTCGGCATCCGCAAGCCCGTGTTCTGTGATCAAAACAGGTTTTTGATACTTTTTGAGTGCGCGAACAATTCGACCTAAGCCCTCAGGAAACAATTCCCATCCGAGATCGCTCACGGTGCGTTGTGTTTCTTTTGGATCCTGGAATGTAGGCCAGAGCTTTCCCGTTACATCCAAACGACGATGGAAATAATAATTGACTCCCAATAGATCGTGCGTTTTCCAGCCACTGAGCCAATAGAATGAAAGATTGTTGAACAGACTCATCCAGTGAGCAGCGAATCGTTCACGGAGACTGTTCGGATGAACGGCTTCAAAGGTCGTCATATTCTGCGCGATCCCAACCTGGAGAGTAGGGAAGTGCCGTTTTACCATAGCGTAGGTCGCGCGATGAGCCCGAGCCATCTGCCGCAAGACGCGAAGCATCTTCCAAGAACTTTTTTCCTGCGGTGGCCACAATCCTGCCTGATACGACATGAACGCATAGACCCCCGGTTCGTTGATCGTTAGTAAGACATCAATTTCAGTACCAAGATTTTTTACAGCAACTTCTGCGTACCGAGTAAATTGTTTTACGACGCAAGACTGGAGCCAGCCACCTTTTTCCGAAAGCCACTGAGGATTGGTGAAGTGGTGAAGGGTGACAATGGTTTTGATCCCTCGAGCTCGAAGGGCTTGGAGCAATTTTTTGTAGTGCGTCAGTGCAGCTTCATCAAACACCCCTTCCTGTGGTTCGATATGAGACCACTCCAGTGAGAGGCGATGAGCGTTATGCCCCAGCTCCTGCATGAGGTCTACATCTTCTTTCCAACAGTTCCATTGATCGCAGGCTTGTCCGGAGCGTTTAGCCGAGGGTTGCGTACGCTCTTCCCACGCCCACCAATCGTTCCGGACATTTCCTCCTTCCACCTGATGGCTGGAGGTGGCCGCACCCCAGAGGAAGCCGGCTGGAAAAGGGAGGGGATTCATAGAACGTTTAATGCAAGTATGACGGCCTTAGGCGCCAATGGTCAAAATTCCCTCCAAGTACGTGATACCGAATCCCGCAACCTGTTCTCTGTAATTTCTTGAAATATAAAGGCTTCTTCGACAATGGATGAGTAAAAACGTTTTACGACGCAAGAAAGTCGCCTCAATACGGCCTAAGTTCTTTGACGAGGGGAGGGGAGTCGTCTATACTTTTGCCCAGTTACACCGGCAACGGTGACTCTTTTTATCTACGCTGCATACCCCCTATGGACATCCGAAATATCGCCATCATCGCCCACGTTGACCACGGAAAGACAACCTTGGCTGACGCTCTATTGAAGCAGTCAGATACTTTCAAGGAAAGTGGCTTGGAAGGAGAGACGATCATGGACTCAAACGAACTTGAGCGTGAGCGTGGAATTACGATTTTGGCCAAAAATGCTGCCGTTTTCTACAAAGGAACCAAAATCAACATTGTAGACACTCCAGGACACGCCGACTTCGGAGGAGAAGTTGAACGTATCATGAGCTTGGTCGACGGCGTATTGCTCTTGGTGGATGCCAAAGAAGGTCCAATGCCACAGACGCGCTTCGTGTTGAAGAAGGCGATTGAAGCCGGTCACCGCATCATTTTGGTCATCAACAAGATCGATAAGCCAGATGCTCGACCAGATTGGGTTTTGAACCAGACGTTTGATTTGTTTGTGACGCTCGGAGCTTCTGATGCTCAGACAGATTTCCCTGTCGTCTACGCCTCTGCCAAGCAAGGCAAGGCGGGTCTTGAGCCAGACCTCTCAACGATGAGCGGTGTCTTGCCAATTTTTGACACGATCTTAAAAGAAGTCACGGCTCCAAAAAACGATTCAACAGGCCCACTTCAAGTTTCCGTTGCCAACGTGAGCTACGATAACTACAAAGGAAAGATGGCGATCGGTCGCGTCGTGCGTGGCGTCTTTAAGCCAGGCAACGCCGTTTGGATTAATCGTGATGGAAAACAGGCCCCAGCCAAGATCACTTCGATCATGGGATTTGTGGGAATGGGTCGTGCAGAAGTTCAAGAAGCTCAAGCAGGAGACATTGTGTCTTTCGCCGGAGTTTCGGACATCAACATTGGTGAAACAATTGCAGATCCAGGAACTCCAGAAGCGTTGCCAGTTATTAAAATCGAAGAGCCAACGGTCAAAATGACCTTTGGCGTAAACACTTCGCCATTTGCTGGAAACGAAGGTCAATTTTCGACCTCGCGTAACATCAAAGAACGTTTGGATCGTGAATTACAAAACGACGTCGCTTTGCGCGTTGAATCGGGAGGGGGTGAAGGAAGCTTCATCGTCTCTGGTCGTGGAGAATTGCACTTGTCGATTTTGATCGAAAAGATGCGTCGTGAAGGGTTCGAAATTCAGGTGTCCCGCCCTCAGGTTATTTTTAAGGAAGAAGGCGGCAAGAAGCTTGAACCATTCGAAGAAGTCACAATCGAATGTCCAGAAGCGGTCAACGGTTCCGTCATCGAAAAGATGGGTCGCCGCAAGGGTGAAATGAAAGACATGCGTATCGAGCATGGTACGGGCTATCTTGAATTCATCATTCCAACGCGTGGATTGATTGGCTATCGTACAGAATTCATGATGGACACGCGTGGCCAAGGCATCATCAATACTCTGTTCTTGGGCTACCAACCACACGTCGGCGTGATCGAAGGCGCCCCACACGGATCGCTTATCGTGCACGAGACAGGAACCTCCAACACCTACGGTCTTCAGGCCGCTCAGGAGCGTGGTCAACTCTTAATTGGTCATGGCGGCGAAGTCTACGAAGGGATGGTTATCGGCCAGAACGCAAAGCCAGAAGACTTGGCGGTCAACGTCTGTAAAGAAAAGAAACTCTCCAACATGCGCTCGAAGGGGGATGGCGTGGCTGAAGGATTGGACACACCTCGCAGCATGAGTTTGGAAGAAGCGTTGGAATATTTGGGAGAAGACGAATTGCTTGAGGTGACCCCAAAGTCGCTCCGCATTCGTAAACAGTATCTCAAGGAGTTCGAACGTAAGCGCGATAACCAAAAGAACAGCCAGTAGGAATTGAAGAGTGGTCGAAAACAGTCATCGGAAGGTTCTGTGAGAGAACCTTCCGATGTTTTGTTTCTATCAGTTTCTCGTTCCGAGGGTGGACGTGCTATTCTCTTCGCACTATGCGTAAAGAAGTCGTTCTCGACATTGAAACCCGAAACACCTTTCAGGATGTGGGAGCTTATAATCCAGCGTTGTTAGAAGTCTCGTTGGTGGGAGTGTATTTTTATGAAACGGATACATTTGAGGCTTTCATGAAGGAAGATCTGCCAGCGCTCTGGCCTCGCTTAGAGCGGGCAGATCGAATTATTGGCTACAACTTGATCGGATTCGATTATCCTTGTCTCCAAACGTCGTATACGGGCAACCTTGCCGCTCTGCCGACCGTCGATCTCTTGGTTGAAATAGAAAAGCATCTAGGCTTTCGCATCAAGCTGGATGATGTTGCGCAGGCCACGCTGGGAATGGGGAAGTCGGGGAGCGGGTTGATGGCGGTTGAGTACTGGCGCAAAGGGGAAATCGATAAGCTTCGTGAGTATTGTTTGCAGGATGTGCGTGTCACGCGAGATATCTACGACTACGCGCTTCAGAATGGCCATGTTTCATTCAATGATCGCCAAGGTCAGAAGCGAGACATCCCACTGCCCTTGTCTCTTCCGAACGCAGAGCCGAAACAAGCGATCAATCTTTCCTTGGGACTCTAAATACAACTAAAAAGACCCCACTCTTCAGTGGGGTCTTTTTAGTTGTATTTAGACGGGGCTTTTAGAAGCCCCCCATTCCTTCTTCGTCGGGGACGAGCTCGTCGTCGTCGAGGCCTTGTTCCATGCGGTTCACTTTTTTCGCAAGTAAGTTCAGGATCTCGAGTTCATCTCCTTTTGCGAGAATGGCTTCTTCGTCAACAATCTCTTCTTCCTTCTCTTCGCCTTTATCTACTTCTTCCTCAGCGCTTGGAATAGCCGCCTCTTTTTCCTCGTCCGTTTTTTCTTCTTCATCCAACTCCTCTTCATCTAAAATCTCTGGTTCGAGTTCATCGTCATCCAAAAGCGCAGCAGTCGCTGGAGCGGTTGGCTTCTTCGCGATGAAAGGGGAAGGTGTTTCGGCGGGAGGGGACTTCTTGGGCGTCTTAGGCATAAGCAAATCAATAGATCAGCGAGTCGAAGATATCACGGATAGATTGGTTAGTGTCTGTGGATAATTGTGGATGGGCAGCTCCTTGTCAAGCAAGTTGACGCTTGGGACAATGCCAGAGCTATGCAATGGATCCTTCTCGCACTTGTTGTAGTTGGATTTGGTGTGATGGGGTTTATCCTGTGGCGTCTTTCCGTTCGAATAGTGCCGCCAGCGATCGATCCAAATCTGTTCATGCTGCTTCACCAGCGACTGGAGCACCTTCAAGGGGATGTGAAGACCTCTTTGGTAGAAAACATGAAGCAGCAGCAGATCTCGAGTCACCAGATGACCGGCACAGTTCGTGATGTAACGGAGCGGCTCATCAAGATTGAAGAAACGAACAAGCAGGTATTGTCGTTCTCTGGTCAGCTCGAACAGCTACAACGAATTTTAAGTAACCCAAAGCAGCGTGGAGTGTTGGGTGAATACTATCTCGAAACGCTTTTACGGAACTTGTTTGCACCGGGCCAGTATCAAATGCAGTATCCATTTAAAGATGGGCTTATTGTCGATGCAGCTATTTTTGTGAAAGATAAGATTGTTCCTGTTGACTCCAAGTTCAGTTTAGAAAACTATAACCGCATGGTGGAGGCGGTGACGGACGAAGAGCGCGAGCGTTTAGAGAAGGCTTTCGTGAACGATCTGAAGCTACGCATCGTCGAAACGGCAAAATATATTCGCCCGCAAGACGGTACGACCGAGTTCGCCTTCATGTTTATTCCTCACGAGGCGATCTACTACGATTTGTTGGTTAATAAAATTGGAGCTCTCTCGGCGGAAACGGAAAACCTCCTGCAGCGGGCAGCCGCGAAGTACCATGTCATTATCGTTTCACCGACCTCCTTTTCTGCTTACCTCCAAACCGTACTGCAAGGTCTAAACGCGCTTAAGATTGAAGAGCAAGCAAAAGAGATCCGCACCCGCGTAGGAGATTTGGCGCGTCACTTGCAAGCTTATGACGCAACGTTTCAGGCGGTGGGAAAGCATCTTGGAACCGCTGTGAATCAATATAACTTAGCGAGTAAGGAGTTTGTAAAGATTGATAAGGATGTTCTTCGTATCTCAGGGGTTGCTATGGGGATCCAGCCCTTAAGCTTAGATAAACCGTCAGTTGATGAGTAACCATGTTCTTTTCGTCAGTATCTCGCTTTAGACGAATCGCGTTAGCGGTCGGGATCTTTGGTTCCTTGGGATTCGCGACTGTCATGGGGATTTTATTGTACGTGCAGAGCTCCTCCCTTGCTTTCATTCTGTCCGTTGATGGCCTTAAGCCGCACCCTGATGCCGTTATGATCCTTGGAGCCGGCCTAGAGACTTCTGGGCTTCCGAGTGATGCGCTGATTGACAGGTTGATTGTAGGAGATCGCGTCTCGAGGGCTCTTGAGGCGCCCATGCTTCTTACGGGGGATGGAGGACGTTTTCGTGAGGACGAGATCGGCGCCATGAGTAAGTGGCTACTCGCGTCTGGCGTTTCGCCAGATCGTCTCGTCATTGATGATCAGGGATACCGTACCTACGAAAGCTGTAAACGAGCAGCCCAAGTCTATCATTTGAAGCGCGTTGTGCTTGTGACGCAACGCTTTCATTTGGGGCGAGCATTGTACCTCTGTCGATCGTTCGGGCTTGATGCATATGGCGTCCCAGCAAATATCCGTTCGTACAAGAATGATATCTGGTTTGTCGTGCGTGATGTGCTGGCGAGTATAAAAGCGTGGTTTGATGTGGTTGTCTGGCCTCCGACCTCACCCGTAAAAGACTAAAATATAACAGGAAGGGCAGAAAACTAGCGGAACGAAAGAGAAGTTCTGCTAGTTTTCTTGCTACCCAATAGAGCGGGGAAGGGGATTAACGTTTTACGACGCAAAGGAGAAAATTTCTTTAGAAAACAAAACTTTGAGTTGGAGGTCTTCTATTTCTTCCGTTTTAGAAACGCTCCTAGAAGAGCTAATAGTAGTGTGACGCCAGCGAGGACGATGAAAAGAATGTCACGTCCCAAGGCTTCTGGTGAGGTACTGATCTGGTCGAGCAGGGGAGGAAGGCTCATATATGCGGATGCTTACTAATAAGCAGTATACCAGACGACAGCGCCACTCTCCCTTGTGCGACTTGGTAACTGAGAATCCTGAAAACTTGCGTCGTAAAAGATATATGTAGGGAACACCTTCAACCTGGAGAAGCCTTGTAACTGATCGTCATCAGAAGAGGGACACAACCCTAACCTATAGTCTCCGTACCTGCCGATAATACGTGATGGGATGTATGGCATACCCCTGAATAATGGCTGGGTTAAGCCTAGATACGAAGCTAACCAAGGTACTGGAGGAAGGCTTAGTTTAGAGTCGTACAATATATCTTATACGACTCATAGGGTGTTCTTATCGTAGATAGGCTCTTCCAGGGATTCTAAGGTCAATGACTGATGGTTTGAGCTCTAGGTAATCCTTATCCCGTAGTATCGCCTGGCAGCGCTCAATCTGGTCTCGTAGAGGCTGTCCTAGATCTATGAGCACCTCACGATTTCCATCTAACTGAATAGAGACATCTTTGCCTGTAAGCTCCTTGAGGTGTGAGAACCTGATCTTATGTTCATCTAACAACCTACCTAGATCCAACAGCGCCTTAATAGTTGGTACATCTAGAGTTGATGTTGTATTTCGAACGTATACCAGACCGTCCAAAGCTTGTGTCGTAAAATCTATAGAGAGGTATCGCTTCTTAGCAGCGCTGAGTACTGCTGGTTCATCTAGTGCAATCCCCGCCGGCCGTGCAACGGCACACTTCTGAAATACCTCCCCATCTTCAGTGGTGTAGAGAAACCTAGACCCAAACGAAATCTTGAGTCGTAAAATGTTATCAGATACTTCACCTACTTCGACACGTTCTGCGTATAAAGCCGTCTTGATCCCCTCCTCTATTTCGCGTTTCGGGAGAAAAAATTGCTGGCGCTTGGACCAAGGGCGCGATGGCTGGTCATCCAGAGTGCGAAACACAATCGGCAAAACATCCGCGGAAGAAATAAATCCCCCACTCGTTTGGACCTCAATCCCCTTCAGATCGAAATACTCAGAACGAAAAAAGAAAAAGATCCATCCGACACAAGCAATCACGCCGAGGAGTGCGTAGGATTTGCGGACAGGAAAGAGCGAGGCCATACAACTCCCCTAGTCTACTAGCTGACGAGGAATGCTAGAAGAGAGGCGCGCTAAAATGTCGTGATGGATTGTCCCAGCCTGCGTGTAGACCTCTTCCACCTCCATCCCCGGCCCAATAAGTGTCACCTCCGTTCCGAGCGGAATAGGTGTAGCTACAGCTGAAACATCTACCATACACATATTCATGCAAATACGACCGATCACGGGGCAGCGAACACCGTTCACAAGAACAACCCCTTTAGATGACAGGAGACGCGTATACCCGTCGTAATAGCCGATAGGAAGTATTGCAATGCGTGTGTCTTGTTCAACAAGAGCTCCGCGCGCATATCCGATCGTTTCTCCTTTGCGCACAAGCTTCACCTGGGCAACAATCGTTTTCCAGATCAGCACAGGCTGAAGTGCATCCGCAGGCAATCCCAAGCCTTGTGCTTGCCTCTTGGTGAGTTCAGATGACCAAACACCGTAGAGCGCGATACCTGCCCGTACCGCTTCGAAACGTGAGGAAGGCAGCCCTAGGGCGGCTGCGCTGCAGGCGGTATGGCGTAGAGGCGGAACAATCCCTAAGGATCGGAGCGTCGACTGTACCTGATCAAAACGCGCGAGCTGTTCGCGTGGATAAGCTCCAGTCTCGTCTTCCTCCACATTAGCAAAGTGGGTGTATAAACCTTTGACGGTCACCCAGGGCATTTCCTGTAAACACTCAGCAACCAAGCGCAACTCTTCCTCTGGAATACCTTGCCGGTAGAGACCGGTTTCCGCTTCTAAGTGAAGGGTGACGGGGGACTTTTTTTCTTGCGTCGTAAAACGTAATTGTTGGAGCTGTTCAAAACTGGCGATAGTGAGTTCGAGTCCCCGCTCAATTGCGTATTCCAAACGTGCAGGTTCGGTGTACCCCAATACAAGAATGGGAGCTTCCACTCCGCATTCTCGGAGCAGGATCCCCTCCTCTACACGATCTACAGCAAAGCCATCTGCGAGATCTTTCAACGCTTCTGCAACGAGCTTCAAGCCATGACCGTACGCATCAGATTTCACCACCGCGAAGACCTGAGCCGGAGCAACGGCCGTCTTTAACACTTGGTAATTCGAACGAAGAGCCCGGCGTGAGACGTTGATCCAGGTCTTCATGGGTCTTAGTCTATGCGATCAAAGCCACAGAACGGCCGTAGCACCTCTGGAACACGGATCCCGCCATCTTCTTCTTGATACTGTTCCATCACAGCAATGAGCGCACGTGAGAGGGCAAGGGCTGTGCCATTCAGCGTATGCACGAGCTCGACACTCCCATCTTCTTTACGATAGCGAATGTTCAGACGACGTGCTTGGTAATCGGTACAGTTAGATGTGCTCGTAACTTCCCCCCAACCACCTGCTCCTTCTCCCTTCCCCCACATCCAAGCCTCAAGATCATATTTACGATAGGCTGGCCCTCCCAGATCACCGGTACAAATGTCGACGACGCGATAACGCAACCCGAGCTTTGAGAAAATTCGCTCTTCCAAGCGACGGAGCTCCTCGTGCAACCCTTCTGACTGCTCCGGTGTGGAGAAGATAAACATCTCAATCTTCGTGAATTGGTGCACGCGATACAGACCGTAGGATTCCTTTCCGTAGGCACCCGCTTCTTTACGGAAACAATGTGAAAGCGCCACAAAACGCAGCGGCAGATCTTTCGCTTCTAAAATCTCATCTTTAAAATACCCTCCCACTGGAATTTCCGCCGTGGCAACAAGCGAAAGGTCGGTCCCTGTAAGCGTGTAAATCTGATCTTCTGACCCACGCGGATTAAAACCTGTCCCCGACATAACCTCTTCCTTCGCAACGTCAGGCGTTTCGATAGGCATGAATCCCTCCGCTACTAATTCTTTCAGCACCCATTGAATCAGTGCCTGTTCCAGCAAGACCAGCTTTCCTTTCAGGAAATAGAACTTAGCTCCTGCAACTTTTGCTCCACGATCAAAATCAATAAGATCGTGCTGTTTTGCAAGCTCGGTGTGGGACTTGGCGTCAAAAGCAAAGCTCTGTTCTTCCCCGCACACCTTGATCTCCACGTTATCTTCGTCAGAGGCGCCTGTTGGAGTGGCGGGATGGGTTCGGTTGGGAATGAGAGAGAGCAGCTCTTTCCATTCCGCCTCTACCGCCGTGAGTTCTGGCTCACGCGCAGCCAAGGCGTCTTTCAATTCCTTTCCGCGGGCGATGAACGCGGGACGGTCGGCGGGCGTCGCCTTTGAAACCTGGTCCGCAATTTGATTACGCTCCTGACGGATCGCATCCAGTTCCTGAATCAGGCGTGAACGACTCTCATCTAACACAAGCAAGCGATCGAGGTCGACTTGTACGTGACGTCGAAGAAGATTCTCGCGCACTTCGTCCAGAGACGTTCGGAGATACTGGATATCAATCATATGCAGACAGGTTAACGATTTGGCGAAAAATGAGCAATCGTGTGCACCGGCAGGAAGATCCCTCGACGAATCAATTCGGTCTCAAGCCCATCAGGCAAGCCCTGCCGCTCTTCCCCCAAGACGCAGACGTGCGGCCGGATGAGTTCTATGAGGCGCAAGGGCTCTTCCGGATGAGCGAGATAGGCACGTTCGACCAAAGGGTGACTTTGAACCCGATCCAAGCGCTGACGTTCTCCCATGAGGGGAAGTTGATCATGCGCTTCGAGCACCGTTCGATCACGAATCACGATCACATGGAGCTCGTCACCCTGCAGACGCGCTTCATGGAAGTAGCGTCCGTAGGTTTCCAGGGGCTGATCGAAGATTCCGTAGCAAAGAACGAGACGCATACCTTAGAGAGGTCGGAGCGTTGGGAAGAAAATCACTTCTTTCAGACTTGGGCTATCCGTGAGGAGCGCCACCAAGCGGTCGATGCCCATACCCATACCACTCGTAGGTGGCATTCCCTGTTCGAGGGCGAGCAAGAAGTCTTCGTCTACACGCTGCGCTTCCTCACTTCCTAATGTTGCCAACTTCTCTTCATCTTCAAAACGCTGACGCTGATCAATAGGATCGTTCAGTTCGTGATAGTAGGCGTTGATAATCTCTCCTCCCATGACGACGAGCTGTGCCACAGCCGCTTTTGTAGGATCTTTAGCGCTCCGGTTCGCCAAAGGCTTCATTTCAACCGGGTAATCCAATACCCAGGTAGGTTGGACAATAGAAGCGCGGCCGGTTTTCTTATAGAGCTGATCCAAGTGTTCTCCCAAACCAATTGCACCTTTGAAATCGATCTTCAGCCCAATCGCCTTAATCTCGCGCACAACGTCCGCAGGAGTGAAGCAACGATTCACGTCGATCCCACAGGCTTCCAAAATAACCTCACGGAAGGTCTTGCGTGGCCACGGAGCACTGAAGTTCAGTTCCTGCCCCTGACGGGTGACGGTTGTCGACCCTACAGCTTTCTCCATCATGTGCACGAGCATTTGCTCCATGAACCCCAAGAAATCCTGGTTGATATAGGCCCAGTACAGTTCGATCTGGGTAAACTCTGGGTTGTGCGTTGGGTCGATCCCTTCATTACGGAAACAGCGTGCCACTTCGTAGATCTTCTCAAAGCCCCCTACGATCAAGCGCTTAAGGTAAAGTTCTGGCGCAATACGCAAATATAAATCAATATCGAGCGCGTTATGATGCGTGATAAACGGCTTGGCGTTGGCCCCTCCTGGAATCGGATGGAGCATTGGGGTCTCAACTTCTAAGAATCCTCGCTCATCCAGAAAATGACGCATGGCTTGCACCAGCTTCGAACGAACGACGAAGGTCTTCTTCACGTCTGGACTAGAAATAAGATCGAGTTCACGATGACGGTAACGCGCCTCCACGTCTTGTAGGCCGTGCCACTTATCGGGAAGTGGGCGGAGCGCCTTAGCGAGAATCGTCCAGGAACTGACAGCGATCGAGCGTTCTCCACGCTTGGTCAAAAATGGGACACCTGTTGCTTGAACGATATCTCCCCCATCGATCTGATCACAAAATAAGGTAAACGCCGTGTCGAGCGTTTCTTGCTTCAAACTCAATTGGATCTTTCCGCTTTCATCTACCAGGTCTGCAAAGGCCAAACCTCCGTGGACACGCACTCCCATCAAACGACCAGCCACCGTAACGACTTTTTCCGCAACCGCGGATTCATCAAAGACGGCAAGCAAGGCGCCAATCTGCGTATCGCGCTGATGGGTTTTTGGATACGGATCAATTTCAGAGCGTCGAAGCTGCTCAAGCTTAGCCTGACGAACTTGGACTTCTTCAATCATAGGAAATTTAGTCAACCTGGATGATGCGGTATTCGATCACGCCCGCTGGAGTCGTTACGTCCACCATCTCTCCCACCTTGGCGTCGATCAGTGCGGAGCCAATAGGCGATTCGTTGGAAATCTTTCCACTCATGGGGTCAGCCTCGTTTGAACCAACAATCGTGAAGGTCTTGGTCTGACCGCGCACTTCAACGATCACGGTCGAGCCAACATGCACCACGCCCTTTTTAGATGTTTGATCTTCAATCACCTGTGCTTCTTTGACGATCTGTTCGATCTGGAAAATACGATTTTCAAGAAGCGCGAGCGCATCTTTTGCTTCGTGATACTCGGCGTTCTCGGACAAGTCGCCCAAGGCCTTTGCAACTTCAATACGGCCGGCAGCTTCACGGCGTTTCACGGTCTTAAGTTCACGCAGTTCTTGCTTCAGGCGCTCGAGACCTTCGGCGCTGACGTATTGGACTTGGCCCATAGAAAAATTTGAGTAACGTGAGAAATAAGACGAATGAAAAGCGCGAGGTACAGACCTCACGCCTCTATGGCCCTAGAATAAAAGGCAGAGCCCAAGCTGTCAATTGGCGAAATACTTCAAAACGTTCCATTCCGCTCTTTCTTGAGACGATCCCAGGCGGCCAGAATCTGTTTTGCAACTGGAACAGGCACACTCGAGCCTTCTCCCCCTTCTTCGAGAAGAACCGTAACGACAATCTCTGGCTGTTCGTAAGGCGCGAAACTCGTAAACCAGGCGTGAGTGTTTGCTTGACTACTCCATTGAGCCGTTCCTGTTTTTCCAGCGGCTGTAAAAGGCAGTGTAGATAAGGAACGGCTCGTACCGGAGATCACACCATCACGCATCCCCTGACGAACGGTGTCGTAGGCGCTTGTAGGCGCTCCCACGGTCGTGGTCGTCGTGAAGGCGGCAAGCGCAGACTTATCGAGCGCATCCTTAAACAAATGTGGAACCACGTGTTTTCCGCCGTTCGCGATTTCCGCCGTATACATCGCGACCTGGATCGGGGTTACAAGCAGGTCTCCCTGACCAATAGAGAGGTTATAGGTGTCTCCGATATACCACTGTTCTTTGCGATTCGCGAGCTTCCAGGCGGGATCTGGGACGGTACCGGGAACTTCGGCTGGAAGGTCGATCCCTGTACGCGCTCCCAATCCAAAACGTCGCATCCAGGCACTAATGCGATCGACCCCTAACCCCTGAAACCCCGCGTACCCTCCGCCAATATAATAATAAAATGTATTCACCGACCAGGCGAGTGCTCGACGAACGTTCGTGACCCCGTGCCCACCTTTTTTAATGATACGGCAACAACCGAGATCTACACAGGAATCAGTACAAGCCATTCTTGACGGGATGGCT